>JBBFMG010000074.1:0-10285 GCA_037478575.1 Burkholderiales bacterium
GATGCCGGCCAGCGGCGTGCCCTGGGATGCGATCAGCCCCAGCCACGGACGCAGCAGATCCTGGCTGGTGAGGGCCACGAACAGGTACTGGTCATCGCGCCGGCGCCCACCCACCCGCCCCTGCCGGCACGCGGCCCGGTAGGGCGTGGTGCGGAAATGCTGGGCGAGCCTGCGCTCCACCATCTCACGCCGGGCGCGGCCCCAGACATGGGGCAGGGTCTCGGCGCGGAAGTCCTCTTCCACCACGTCCAGCATCACATAGACGGGACGGCGCGGATGGCTGGCGAGCAGTTGGAGAAAAGTGGCCTGCGCGCTGCCGTCGTTGGGCAGGCGGGTCACCTGGGCAAGCCGCCCGGCGCGGAACACGCCCCAGGTGACATGGCGCGCAGAAAGATTGAGGACGATTCTAGCGGGCATCGGTGGCTCGCGTACGGCGCGGCGCGCTCACAGTTTCACCGTGCCCAACATATCATAGACGGGCGTGAGCACGGCAAACAGGATGGCCGCCAGGATCAGCCCGAAAAACACCGTGAGCGCGGGTTCCAGCAGCCTCAAGGCGCGCTCCACGGATTCACGCACGTCGCGGTTGTAGAAGTAGGTGACGTTCATCAGGGCCTCGTCCAGGGCGCCTGTCGTCTCGCCGATGCGGATCATGCGCAGCACCAGCGGCGGGAACAGCCCGGTGTTGCGGAAGCTTTCGGTGAGACTCTCGCCGGCGCTGATCTGCTGGGCGGCGCGGCGCAGGCCTTCCGCCACGTAGCGGTTGGCGACGATGCCCTCGCAGGCGGCGATGGCATCCAGCACCGTGATGCCGGAGCGGTAGAGCAGGGCGAAAAAGTTCGCGAAGCGCGCCAGCAGGATTTTCTGCAGGATGGGCCCGGTGAGGGGCAGGTTGAGCTTGAGCCAGTCCCAGGTCAGACGCGCGCTGCCACTGCGCCGGAGGGCGACGAGAAACAGCGCCCCCGCCGCCAGGGGCAGCAGAAACAGCACCGGCCAGTAGCGTGCCACGAAATCGGACAGGGCGATGAGCGCCCGCGTCTGCCAGGGCAGCTCCTGGCGCATGGTGCGCAGGAAGGACGTGAGCTCCGGCACCAGATACAGCATCAGGAACACGATCACCGCGCCCACCACGATCAGCACCGCGGTGGGATAGATGAGCAGGCGCTTGGTCTGACCCACCAGTTCGTCCTGCCACTTGAGGGTGCTGGCAAGATTGGCCAGTACCTCCGGCAGGTTGCCGGTCTGCTCGCCGGCGCGGATCAGGCTGACGAACAGGGCATCGAAAACCGCCGGGTGACTGGCCAGCGCGTCGGAGAGCATGCGTCCGCCCGCCATGTCTTCGTGCACCGCGGCCACCACTTCACGAAAGCGGGGATTGTCCAGGGTGGCGGCGAGATCGGCCACGCCGTCCAGCAGGGGAATGCCGCTGCGCGTGATCTGTTCCAGCTGGAAGCAGAAGTTGATCAGGTCCCGGCGCGAGACGGGCCGGCCGAACAGGGCGGGGGCATGGGTCTGCACCCGGCTGGTGACGAGGTCCAGCCCCATGCGTTTGAGGCGCTGCTCCAGATCGGCCTCGTTGACGGCATCCATGCGTCCGCGCAGACGGCGCCCGTCGCGATCCACGGCGAAATACTGGAAGGCCGGCATGGCACCGCCCCTCTAGCGCAGGCGGCCGGTGAGATCCACCACCCGCGCCACTTCGGTCAGGCTGGTTTTGCCCTCCAGCACGCGGCGGATGCCGTCCTCGGCCAGGGAGCGGAAGCCCCTGGCGAGCGCCGCGGCACGCAGCGCGTGCAGGGGCGCCCGTGTGGCCACCAGCTCGTCCAGCTCGTTGTCCATGTAGAGGAGTTCCATCAGGGCCATGCGTCCCCGGTAACCCTTGTAGTGGCAGTTGGCGCAACCCACCGGGCCGTAGATGACGGTGTCCTCGGGCACATCGCCCAGAAGCGCCCGTTCCTCGCGGCTGGGATTGTAGGGCGCCTTGCACTGGGGGCAGAGCAGGCGCACCAGGCGCTGGGCGATGACGCCAATGATGTTGCCCGCCATGATCTCCGGCGAGATGCCGATGTCCAGGAGGCGCGGAAACGCCCCGAGCGCCGAATTGGTATGCAGCGTGGTGAACACCTGGTGGCCCGTCATGGCGGCACGGAAGGCCATTTCCGCCGTCTCCCGGTCGCGCACCTCGCCCACCAGGATGATGTCCGGATCCTGGCGCATGATGGAGCGGATGCCGTTGACGAAATCCATCTTCACCGTCTCGTTGACCGAGGTCTGGCGCATGAGGGTGACCGGATACTCCACCGGATCCTCCAGGGTCATGATATTGACGGTCTCGTCGTTGATGTGGGTGAGCAGCGAGTAGAGCGTGGTGGTCTTGCCAGAGCCGGTGGGACCGGTGACGATGAGGATGCCCTCGGGGCGGGCCATCATGCGCTTCAGGGTGGCCAGGGTGTCCGGCGGCAGGCCCATGGCTTCCAGCGGAATGATGGAGCGCTCGCGGTCGAGGATGCGGAGCACGATGTTCTCGCCCCAGATGGTGGGCTGGGTGGAGACCCGGAAATCGATGGGCCGCCCGTTGAGATTGAGGGAAAAGCGCCCGTCCTGAGCGGCGCGGGTCTCGGCGATGTTGATGCCGCTCATCACCTTGAGGCGCACCGCGATGGAAGGCCAGTAGGTCTTGTGCAGACTGCGGATCTGCTCCAGCACGCCGTCGATGCGGTAGCGGATGCGCAGGAAGGCGTACTCTGGCTCGAAGTGGATGTCGGAGGCACCGCGCTTGACCGCATCCGCCAGCAGCGCCCCCACCAGGCGCACCACCGGTTGGGTGTATTCCATCTCGCCGTTGGCGGTGGCCAGGCTGGCGTAGTCCACCTCGCCGGTCTCGATCTCGCGCAGGATACCGTCCACCGACAGCTCGTAGCCGTAGAACAGGTCGATGTATTCGGCAAGCTGTGCGAGTCCCGCCAGAAGCGGCTTGATCTCCACCTGGGGGCCCACCAGGGCGCGCAACTGGTCCAGGGCCATCACGTTGAAGATGTCGGCCACGGCCACCACCAGCAGGCGCTTGCCGGCATCGAAAGCCAGCGGCAGCAGGTTGTGGCGGCGGGCGAACTCCTGGGGCACCAGCCGGAGGGCCTCCGCATCGGCCACCACCGTGGAAAGGTCCACGCTCTCCTGACCGATGGTGTGGGCCACGGTGTCGCGGATCACCGCTTCGGTGACGAAGCCCAGGGCCACCAGTTGCCGACCCAGGGGAAGCTGGCTCTTTTCCTGCTCCTTGAGGGCGATGCGCAGCTGGTCCTGGGTGATCAGGCCCTGCTGCACCAGCAGGTCACCGAGACGGAGCTTGCGGCGTTGTTCGGACACGGTCAGGGGGTCAGTTGGCGCAGGCGGCTCTCCGCCCGGCTGAGGTCGAAGTGGGCGCCACCCTGCTGGCGGGCGAGCCGCAGCGCGCGCCGGTAGTATTCCGCGGCCGCGCGCGGCTCGTTCACGTGCTCCAGGCTCACCGCGAGATTGAAGGCGTAGTCGGCGACCTCCGGCTCCAGCCGCTGGGCCTCGAAATAGACCTGCTGCGCCTCATGCCAGCGTCCCCGGGCGGCCAGGAGATTGCCCAGGGCGAAATACAGGTACGCGGCCGGCTGCTCCGCCAGGAGGGCGCGCAGACGCGCCTCCGCCTGCGCCGGCTCGCTGCGGCCCAGCAGCGCCACCAGCGCCGCCTGGGCGTAGGTGTTGCGCCCATCCTTTTCCAGCACACGCAGGTAGAGACGCGCGGCCTCATCGTCCCGGTTGCGGTTCTGGGCGATTACCGCCAGCCCCAGCAGCACGTCCGGATTGTCCGGATCGAGGGCATGGAGTTTCCGGTAGGCGGCCTCCGCCTCGGCTTCGCGCCCGGCCTCCAGCAGGGCGTAGGCCTGGGCCAGGGCGGGAGAGGGATCGGCCGCTTCGCGCGGGCCCGAGGGCCGCACCAGCGGTTCGGTTGCGGCGCGGGGCGGGGCGGGTTTGCCTGGTTCGGCCTCGACGGCGGCCGGCTGGACGGGTGCGGGGCTCATGGCCACCGCGCCGGGCGCCGGCTTACCGGCCGCCGGTTTTCCCGCCGGGAACACGCTGGCCGGGGGCGGCGGGACTAGCGCCAGCGGGGCGACGGCCGGTGGGGCAGCCGGCGCAGGGGAACTCTCGATGACGGGGCCAGGGGGCGCGGCGGCAACCGGTGGTCGCGGCAGAAGCAGCCAGGGCATGTACACCGCCACGTAGAAATACCCCGCCAGCCCAAGGACCACTGCCACGAGCAGAATCAGCAGCACGAGCAGGCGCCGGTTTTCGCTGCCTGCGCCGTGGGCGCGGATCAGGTCCGCCGCCGCCTGGGCGGGGGCAGGCGGAGCGCCGGACGGCGCTCCGGCATGGGGCAGCTCGTCCGGGGCCGTGGGCGGACGCTCGACGCTTTTCAACGCCTTCATCAGCAGGCTCATGGCGACGACGGGCGCGTCTGCGCCGGCGTGGGCAGCCAGCGGCGGTAGAAGGAAAGCTCGTCGCTTGCGAGCGAAGGGTTGGCGATCACCGTGGGACGCAGGAAGACGACCAGCTCGGTCTGCCTCACGTTCCGCTCGCGGCGACCGGTCAGGAAATTGGTGACCGGGTTCTCCGTGAGTCCCGGCAGGCCGTCGCGGTTTTTGGCGCTGTCATCCTGCATGAGGCCACCCAGCACCACGGTCTCGCCGCTCGCCACCTGCAGCACCGATTCCATTTCCCGCACCTGGATCACGGGCACGTTGTTGGTGACGCCGACCTTTTTCAGTTCCGGATTGGGGTCGGGCGCATCACCGGCCTTGCGCGTGATGGTGGGACGCACCACCAGGGTCACGCGGCCATCGGCATTGATCTGGGGGGTGACCGCCATCACCACGCCCACGGGCACGGTGTGGGCGGTGGTGGTGAAAGTGGGCTGGACGATGATGCCACCTGCCGTCTGGGTGCCCTGCTGCACATCCACGGAGAAATACACCAGATTGTCCACCACCTTGAGCATGGAGGTCTGGTTGTTGAGCACCATGAGCTTGGGGCTGGAGAGCACCCGCGCCTCGCCGAAGGATTCCAGCAGTTTCACCGCCGCGGTGAAGTCGCGGCCGGCATTGTTGTAGGTGAGGGTGAAGAAAGGGGTGCTGGTGACCAGATTGGGATTGGTGCCGAAAAAGAACCCGGTGCCTGCGCCAGCGGTGAGGGCGCGCTGCCAGTCGATGCCGGCGGAAAACTCATCCTTCAGTGTCACCTCGACGATGGTCGCCTCGATCAGCACCTGACGGTTGGCGGCCGCCTGCACGCCGTCAAGATACTGCTGCACCAGCTTGTGCTGGGCCTCGGTGGCCATCACCATCACCGTGCCGCCCACGGGATTGACGATGACCTCGTCCTTGCGCTCGTCCAAACCCGGCTGGGCGTCCTGACCGAAAACCTCCTTGAACAGGGTGGGTGCGGCCTGTCCCGCGCGGGCCACCGCGCTGGCCTGCTGCAGCCGCTCCTCGCGCGCCGCACGCAGGGCTTCCACGCGCGCATTGCGTTCCTCCGCAGACAGGGCCTGGGCGCGGGTGGTGCGCAAAATGTCGCGGATATTGGCGGCGAGCACCTCCCAGAAATCATTGCTGGAGGTACTGGTGACACTGGTGGCCGAGCTGTTGCTGCCGGCGCTCTGCTGACCGGCAGCGGTGCCGCTGCCCGTGGTGGCCACCTGGGCGGAGACGCCGATGGTGGAGGTGGTCTTGCGGCTGAGGTTCACGTAATCGACGTGGTAGGTCTTGAGATAGGGCGTGTCCGGCGTGACGATCAGGGTGCGGCCCTCCAGCTTCCAGCGGATGTTCACCTGGTGGGCGATGCGGTCCAGGATGGCCGGCAGGGTCTCGTTGATCGCGTTCAGGGTCACCACGCCCTGGATGTTGGGATGCACATCGATGTTGAGCTGGGTGTCCCGGGCGAGCGCGAACAGCAGCTCCTTGACCGGCACTTCCGTGACCACGACGCTGTAGGTGGGTGCCTTCAGCGCCGGCTTTGGGGGCGGCAGGCGCGGCGCGGCGCTGACCGGCGGGGGAATGTCGGCCGTCGCGGGGGCCGGCGGGGCGATGTGGCCTTCGGAGAGGGGGATGCGCGCTTCGTTGGCGCAGCCGGCGCACACCAGGAAGGCCAGGCCGGTTAGGGGAAGGATGCCGGAACGCCTCACGATCGCTTGCTCCTCTCTACCCCGCAGGGCGGCCGTCAGCGGGTGTGGCCGATTTCCTCGCGTACCCCGCGCACACTGCGCAAATAGGGGCGCTGGGCGCGCAGGGCGGCGGGCAGGCGGGACATGGCCTCGTTGGCGGCGGCCCGGTCGGGGAAGCTGCCGTAGAGCACACTCATGGCAGGTTTGCCACCCGCCTGGGTACGGTACACATAAACCTTCTCTATTTCAACGAGTTTCCCCAGCTCCTGCAAGTAGAGCTCGAGCTTTTTCGGATCCGTGCCCGCCACCAGTTGGACATGGATGCTGTAGGTGTCCGGGGATGCGCCGGCCAGCCAGGCCTCGGTGGCGGCCAGGCGCGCCGCAGCCAGACCCGCCGGCGTGGCGGGCGCCGGTGCGGGGCCGGGCGCGGCGGCGGGCGCGGGGGCGGCAGGCACCGCGGCGGGGCGCGCAGGCGCTGGCGCCGGGCCCGGGTGAGGCAGCAGGCGTCCCGCGGCGAAACCTGCCGCCGCGCCGAGCAGCAACAGCGCGATGCCGCCTGCCCACAGGTGCCGCGCGCCGGGGCGGGCAAAGTCGATGAACTCGGAATCGCGGGCGGCGGCCAGCACGTGGCGCGCATTCACCTGGTGGGTGCGTTCCGTGTAGGCCACCAGGAGCGCCTTGTCGGCGATGATGTTGATGCGCCGTGTCAGCCCCAGGGAGGCGCGCTGGATTTCCCGGACTGCGGCGGGACCGAACACCTCCGGCCCCCGGTAGCCTGCCTGGCGCATGCGGAAGTTGAGATAGGCGCGGGTGTCGGTGGCGTTCAGGGGATCGAGATGGAAGCTGTGGACGATGCGCTCCCGCAGCTGGCGGATCGCAGGATCCGCCAGCAGCTCGTCCAGCTCCGGCTGGCCGAACAGCACGATCTGCAGCAGCTTGTGGTGCCGGGTTTCCAGATTGGACAGCAGGCGGATTTCCTCCAGCGTGGCCAGCGGCATGGCCTGCGCCTCCTCCACGAACAGCACCACCTGCCGGCCTTCTTCGTGGCGCTTGAGGAGATACTCCTGCAGCGCCTGCATCACCTGTAGCCGGGTCGCGTCATGGGGCAGGTCGAGATGCAGCTCGAAGGCGATGGCGTGCAGGATCTCGCCGGGCTGCACGCTGGGATTGGCAAGATAGACCGTCTCCACCGTTTCAGGCAGGCTGTCCTCCAGCATGCGGCAGAGCATGGTCTTGCCGCTGCCCACCTCGCCGATCACCTTGACCATGCCCTCGCCGTGGCGGATGGCGTAGATCAGGGCATCGAGAATGGCGCCCCGGTTGCCCCCGGGGAAGAAGAACTCCGTGTTGGGGGTGATGCGGAAGGGCGGCTGGGAAAGACCGAAGAACTCCAGGTACACGCGCGGGCCGTCTGGTTTCCTACTCGCGAGCCGCGTTCTCGTAGGACTGCATGCGGCTGTAGAGGGTAGTGCGGTTCACCCCGAGCAGTTTGGCTGCCTGGCTGAGATTGCCGTGGGTGAGTTTCAGCGCCGCTTCCACGTAGCTCCTCTCCCACTGCTTGAGCATCTGGTCCAGATTGAAATTGGCCTGGCTCTGCAGATGCTTGCGCGCCATTTCCGTCACCGCCTCGGGGCTGGTGAGCAGCTCCAGGGGGTTTGCGGCGAAGACCTCGGTGTCGAGCTCGTCCTCCAGCTGCTGGGCGCCGACCTTCTGTCCGGCATACTTGGTGGTGAGGCGAATGACGATGTTGCGCAGCTCGCGCACGTTGCCCGGGAAGTGGTAGCTCATCCAACGTTCCGTCGCCTGGCGGTCGAGCTCGAACGGCGCGACCTTGGCCTGGCGCGCGTAGAAGGCGCGGAAATGCTCCAGCAGCGCCAGCTTGTCCTCACCCAGCTCGCGCAGCGGCGGCACGTCGATGGTGAACACCGACAGACGGTGATAGAGGTCGGCGCGGAACCGGCCGGCACGAATCTCCGCACGCAGGTCGCGGTTGGTGGCGGCGATGATGCGGGCGTTGGAATGCCGCGTCTGGGTCTCGCCCACCCGCTGGAATTCGCCGTTCTCCAGCACCCGCAAAAGCTTCGCCTGGAGTTCGAAGGGCAGCTCGCCGATCTCGTCCAGGAACAGGGTGCCGTCGCTGGCATCCTCGAAATAGCCGGAACGGGCGGTTTGCGCGCCGGTGAAGGCGCCCTTGCTGTAACCGAACAGGGTGGGCTCCACCAGGGTGGGTGAGATCGCGGCACAGTTGAGGGCGAGGAAAGGCTTGCGTCGCCGGCTGGAGAGCCTGTGCAGGCAGGCTGCCACCAGTTCCTTGCCGCTGCCGGATTCGCCCTCGATCAGCACCGGGAAAGGCGAATCCGCGAACTGGGCGATCTGCTGGCGCAGCTTGGTCACCGGCGGGCTCGTCCCCACCAGGCCGCAGGTGGCATCACCCTCGGCCTGGGCCTGCGCCGCCACTTCCGCACGCCGGGCCTCGAGCGCCCGTTCCAGATGGCTGATCAGGGTGTCCGGGTCGCAGGGCTTGGCGATGAAATCGATGGCCCCCAGGGTACGCGCATGGCGCGCGTTGGCCTCGTCGTTCTGGCCCGAGAGCACCAGGATCTTGATGTCGGGCGAATAGGCGAGCAGCTCCGAGATGAGATGGAAGCCCTCGTCCGGCAGGTGGGGCAGGGGCGGCAGCCCGAGATCCACCAGGGCGAGCTCGGGCGGCGCTTCCAGCTCCTGCAGGAGCACCTGGGCGCGCGCGCGGGAATCCGCGGTCAGCACCCGGAACCGCTTGGCCAGCACGAAACTCAGGGTTTCGCTGATGAGGGGGTCGTCATCGACGATGAGGAGAACGGGCTTCTCATTCTGCGGTGTTGCCACGAGGAACTCCCAGAAACGAAAGCCTCTGCGCCGGGTTCGACAATTATTGCTTTTCCCGGCATTGTGCCAGAACCGGCGCGGGGAAACCAAGGCCGCGCCTTACGCGATGGCGGCCAGATAGGCTGCTTCCAGGGTGGCCGTGCCGAAGCGCTCGCGGCAGGCGGCCGGCGTGCCCATGAAGCGCAGACTGCCCTCGTGCAGGATGGCCATGGCATCGCACAGCTCCTCCACGTCGGCGAGGGCGTGGGTGCTCATGAACACCGTGTGGCCATCCCGGGCCAGACGTGCCAGCTCCCCCTTGAGCAGGGCGCGCGCCTTGGGATCCAGGCCGCTCATGGGTTCGTCCAGCACAAACAGACGGGCACCGCTCACCAAACAGGCCACCAGTCCCAGCTTGCGGGTCATGCCTTTGGAATAGGTGCGCGCCGGCCGGGCCAATGCCTCGGGATCGAGGTCGAGGGCCGCGCAGGCGGCTCTCGTTTCCGCCTCGGAATAGGGTTGGCCGCGCAGGGTCTGCAGATAGCGCAGGAATTCGCGCCCCGTGAGGTAATGGGGCGGCAGGAAGTTTTCCGGCAGATGGGCGATGGCGCGGCGTGCCTCGACGGCATGGTGGGGCGTGCCCAGGAGGGTGATGCGGCCGGCGTCCAGGGCGCAGAAATCCAGCAGGCACTTGATCAGGGTGGTCTTGCCGGCGCCATTGGCGCCCACCAGCCCACAGGTGGCCCCTGCGGCCACTTCCAGCGACACGTCGCGCAGCGCAGGTCGCCCCGCGTAAGTCTTGCACACACCCTCGAGACGGATGGCGGCAGTCATGGGGCCATGATAGCAGCCAGCGTCGCGTGCACGTCGTGGCGGGGCTGCCAGCCCAGCAGGGCGCGCGCGCGGCTCACGTCCAGGGTGAGGGAATGACGCAGCCCCTCGATCCAGCCGGGTTCGCCGCCGAAGCCGGTGAGCCGCCAGGCGGCGGTGAGCAGTCCCCGGGCCACGGGCAGGGGCAGCCACACGCGGCGGCCCAGCTCGCGCCAGGTGAAATGGCCGGGGGCGGCCAGGTTGAAGGGCCCGCTCACCTCGCGGACGAGGGCGGCGAGGATGGCGGCCACCACGTCCTCTTCGTGCACGCACTGCAGGCGCGGTGGCTGCTACGGCAGCAGTGGGCACCGGCGTGGAGGTGGGCGCGCCTTGTGCCTGCGCAGCGCTGTCTTGCGTCAGTTCCTCCACCGTCGAGCAGGCGGCGGT
>JBBFMG010000075.1:0-10186 GCA_037478575.1 Burkholderiales bacterium
CAGGAGCTTGAGTCCCTGCGTGGCCGCCCAGCGGAAGCTTTCCGGGCTCACCGCGGCGGCCCACAGGGGCGGTGCCGGCTGCACCGGGCGGGGCAGGATGTCCACCCGCGTGCCGTCCGGCAGGAGCACGGGGTTGCCGGCGAAACTCGCGCGCAACACCGCAAGGCCCGCCTCGGTGCGGGCGCGGCTTTCACTCATGGGCGTGCCAAACACCCGGTATTCCTCCGGCGCGAAGCCGCGGCCGATGCCCACCTCCAGCCGGCCGTGGGAGAGCACGTCCAGGGTGGCCACGCGCTCCGCCACCCGCACGGGGTGGTGGTGGGGCAGGGGAATCACCCCCAGTCCCAGGCGCAGCCGGCGCGTGCGCATGGCCGCGGCGGCCAGCAGCAGGTCGGGAGCGGAGCTGTGGGAGTAGTGGCGGGTGAAGTGATGTTCCACCAGCCAGGCGCAGCGGAAGCCCAGGGCGTCTGCCAGCGCCAGCTCCTCCAGCCAGTCGTCCACGGCCTGCACCTCGCTGCGGGCGAGGCTGGGGGGCATGGCGAGTTCATGGAAGAGATCGAAGTGCATGGCCCATGCGCTTTGGGTCGGCAACCCCGGATTATGGCGGCATCACCGCAGGCCGTCATGCCAGGGGGCGGCATGAGGCGCGCCCGATCTGGGATAATCCCGGGCATGAACGATACCGCCATGCATTTCACCGCCCTGGGCGCCATTGGCTGGGAACACGAGCATTGGTTGGGCGCCTTTTATCCCGAGGACCTGCCGGAGGAATGGCGGCTCGCCTATTACGCCACCCAGTTCGACTGCGTGTACCTGCCCCATGCCCACTGGGCGCGCACCGCGCCGGAAACCCTGGAGACTTGGGCGGCGGAGACGCTGGAGCGTTTCCGCTTCCTGCTGGAGCATCCCCCCGGGGCGCTGCAGCCGGAAGAGACGGCGCGCATCGCCGCCCTGGGGGACCGCGCCGTCCTGCTGGGGCCCGGGGAAAATGCCTGGCTCATCTGGTTCGATGCCGGCAGCGATCTCAAGGCCCTGGCCGAGCGGATCCAGGAAAAGGGGCAAGAGGCGTTTGCCCAGGGGCACAGGCTGTATCTCCTGTCCCTGGACGCCCATCTGGGGCGTCTGGAAGAAGTGCGCACCCTGCTCGAGGTCCTCGGCTACTGAAAACGGCGCCTGTGGGATAAAATCACGGGATTTTTGTGCTCCCCCTCATGGCTTCCGAGAACCTGATCGAAATCCGGGACGTGAATTTCACCTACGACGTGCGGCCGGTGCTCAAGGGCATCAACATGACCATCCCGCGCGGCAAGGTGGTGGCCATCATGGGCCTGTCCGGCTGCGGCAAGACCACGCTTTTGCGCCTCATTGGGGCGCAGATCCTGCCCACCAGCGGCCAGGTGGTGGTGGACGGCCAGGTCACCAGCGAGCTGGACAGCGAGGGCGTCTATGCCCTGCGCCGGCGCATGGGCATGCTGTTCCAGTTCGGCGCCCTGTTCACGGACATGACGGTGTTCGACAACGTGGCGTTCCAGATGCGCGAGCACACCGACCTGCCCGAGTCCATCATCCGCGACCTGGTGATGATGAAGCTGCACGCGGTGGGGCTGCATGCAGTGTGGAACATGCGGCCGGCGGAACTGTCGGGCGGCATGGCGCGGCGGGTGGCCCTGGCGCGGGCCATCGCTCTCGATCCCATGCTGATCATGTACGACGAGCCCTTCACCGGTCTGGATCCCCTCGCCATGAGCGTGATCGGCAACCTGGTGCGCCGCCTGAACGATGCCCTGGGCGCCACCTCCATCATCGTCACCCATGATGTTCAGGAGTCGCTGCAGATCGTGGACTACATCTATTTCATGGCCGACGGCGTGGTGATCGCCCAGGGCACGCCGGAGGAGATCCGCAACTCGGATACGCCCTTCGTGCACCAGTTCGTGCATGGCGAGATCGACGGCCCCATGGCCTTCCACTATCCCGCTCCTCCCTACAGCGCGGACCTGGGGCTGGAGGCAGGCCATGGTTGAACGCTTCCTGGCCGCGGTGCGCGGCATCGGCCATCGCGTGGTGGATGCCGTCTGGCGCATGGGCTACGCGGCGCGTTTCTTCGTCGCCACCCTGTTCCATTCCGGTGCGAGCTTCCGGCGCTTCCACCTGACCATCAAGGAAATCTATTTCAGCGGGGTGCTTTCCCTGATCATCATCCTGGTGTCGGGCCTGTTCGTGGGCATGGTGCTGGGGCTGCAGGGTTACGAGACGCTGCAGAAATACGGATCGGAATCGGCGCTGGGCACCCTGGTGGCCCTGTCCCTGGTGCGGGAGCTGGGGCCGGTGCTCGCCGCCCTGCTGTTCGCCAGCCGGGCGGGTTCCGCCATCACCGCCGAGATCGGCCTGATGAAGGCCACCGAACAGCTCTCGGCGATGGAGATGATGGCGGTGGACCCCATCGCGCGGGTGGTGGCGCCGCGCTTCTGGGGCGGGGTGATTTCCATGCCGCTTCTGGCCGCCCTGTTCTCCGCCATCGGCGTGTTCGGCGGCTATCTGGTGGGTGTGGTGCTGATCGGCGTGGACGAGGGGCAGTTCTGGTCGCAGATGCAGGCGGCCGTGGACTTCCGCGAAGACATCGTCAACGGCGTGATCAAGAGCGTGGTGTTCGGCATCGCCGTCACCGCCATCGCCCTGTTCGAGGGCTATGACGCGCCGCCCACGGCGGAGGGCGTGTCCCATGCCACCACGCGCACCGTGGTGACCTCGTCGCTGGCCGTGCTGGCGCTGGATTTCGTATTGACCGCATTCATGTTTCGGGGAGTATAGGCGTAATGGAACGCACGACGATGGACCTCTGGGTGGGCGCCTTCGTGGTCGCCGGCATGGCTGCCCTGCTGGTGCTCGCCTTCAAGGTGGGCAACCTGGGCACCTTCAACAACAACGAGACGTACCGCCTCTGGGCGGAGTTCGAAAACATCGGCGGCCTCAAGGTGCGCGCGCCGGTGAAGAGCGCCGGTGTGGTGGTGGGCCGGGTGGCGGATATCCAGTTCGACAACCAGACCTTCCGCGCCCGGGTCACCTTCAATGTGGACAAGCGTTACCAGTTCCCGCGGGACACCTTCGCCAAGATCCTCACCTCCGGCCTGTTGGGTGAGCAGTACATCGGCCTCGATCCGGGCGGCGATCCCGAGAATCTCAAGGATGGCGACAAGGTCGCCAAAACCCAGTCCGCCGTGGTGCTGGAAAACCTCATCGGCCAGTTCCTCTACAGCAAGGCGGCGGAGGGAGACGGCAACAAGTGAACCTGGCCCCTGGGGCCGTTGAAAGGACACAGCCATGAAAAAACTGTTTGGTTTTCTGTTCCTCCTGATTGCCAGCCTGCCGCCGGCGGCCCCGGCCAACACCCTGCCGCCGGACGAGCTGGTGAAATCGGTGGCCACCGAGGTGATGGCCATCATCAAGGCCGACAAGGACATCCAGAAGGGCGACCAGAAAAAGATCTACGCCCTGGTGGACGCCAAGGTGCTGCCCCATTTCGATTTCACACGCATGACGCGCCTTGCGGTGGGGCGTTACTGGCGCGATGCAACACCGGAGCAGCAGCAGCGGCTGGTGAAGGAATTCCGCGACCTCCTGGTGCGCACCTATGCCATGTCGCTGGCCAACTACAAGAACCAGACCATCGAATACAAGCCGCTGCGTGTCGGTCCCAATGACACCGACGTGACGGTGAAGACGGTGGTGCTCGAGCCGGGCCGGCAGCCCATTCCCATCGACTACCAGATGGTGAAGACGCCGGACGGCTGGAAGGTCTATGACATCACCGTGGAGGGCGTGAGCCTGGTGGTGAACTACCGTTCCAGCTTCGCCCAGGAAATCCAGCAGGGCGGCATGGAAAGGCTGATCCAGACCCTGGCCGAGAAGAACGCCCAGGTGGGCCAGCCGGCCACCCGGAAGAACTGATGAGCGCCATCCGCCGTGACGGGGGCCGGCTGCAACTGAGCGGTCCCGTCCACATGTCCAATGCCCGCGCATTGCTCGAGCAGGGCAGCGCTCTGCTCACGCCGGAGGTGACCACGGTGGATCTTTCCGGGGTCACCGAGGTGGATTCCGCCGCCGTCAGCCTGCTGCTGGAGTGGCAGCGTCAGGCGGCACGGCGGGGTCAGCGCCTGCGTTTCGCCGCTCTTCCCGAGAGTCTCAAGAGTCTGGCCGCCCTCTACGGCGTCACCGAACTCCTGCCCGAGGAGGCATGAGCGCCGGCGGTTCCCCCGCGCTGGAGGTGCGCGCGGTCCACAAGCGCTTTGGTGAGCTGCATGCCCTGCGGGGCGTGGATCTCACCGTGGAGGCCGGCGAATTCTTCGCCCTGCTGGGACCCAACGGCGCGGGCAAGTCCACCCTGATCAACATCGTCGCGGGCCTGGCACGGGCCACTTCCGGCAGCGCGCGGGTCATGGGCCACGATGTGGTGCGTGATTACCGCGCTGCGCGCCGGGCGCTGGGGGTGGTGCCCCAGGAGCTGGTGTTCGATCCCTTCTTCACCGTGCGCGAAACCCTGGAAATCCAGTCCGGCTATTTCGGCCTGCGTCACAACGACGCCTGGATCGACGCCCTGCTCGACGGCCTGGGTCTGGCCGACAAGGCGGACACCAACATGCGCAAGCTCTCGGGGGGCATGAAGCGGCGGGTGCTGGTGGCGCAGGCGCTGGTGCACAAGCCGCCGGTGATCATCCTGGATGAGCCCACGGCCGGCGTGGACGTGGAGCTGCGCCAGAGTCTGTGGCAGTTCATCCAGATGCTCAACCGCGAGGGACATACGGTGCTGCTCACCACCCATTACCTGGAAGAGGCGGAGGCCCTGTGTAACCGCATCGCCATGCTCAAGCAGGGCCGCATCATCGCCCTGGACACCAAGCAGAACCTGCTTGCCCGCTTCACCGAGAAATACGCCACCTTCACCCTGCGCGAGGGACGCCTCCCGCCCGAGCTGCAGGCACGCGTGACCGCCAGCGGCGACAGCTACCGGGTGCGCCTGAACGACATGGCCGAGCTGGAAAACCTGCTCTGCCTGTTGCGGACCCATGGCGCGGTGATCGCCGATCTGGACCTGGTGAAGCCGGACCTGGAGGAAGTGTTCATCCAGCTGATGCAGGGGGAGTCATGACCTCCTTCCTCACCCTGTTCTACAAGGAGCTTCTGCGCTTCTGGAAGGTTTCTCTGCAGACCATCCTCGCGCCCATCATCACGGCGCTGCTCTATCTGCTCATCTTCTCCCATGTGCTGGCCCGGCACGAGGTCTATCCCGGTGTGCCCTATACCGCCTTCCTGATTCCGGGGCTGGTGATGATGGCGGTGCTGCAGAACGCCTTCGCCAACAGTTCCTCCAGCCTGATCCAGTCCAAGATCACGGGCAACATCGTGTTCGTGCTGCTGCCACCCATTTCCTACCGGGAGTTCTTCCTCGCCTACGTGGCCGCCTCCATGGTACGCGGGGTGGTGGTGGGTCTGGGGGTGCTGCTGGTGGCGGTGTGGTTTGCGCCCGTGCCCCTGCGTCATCCGGGATGGGCGCTCAGCTTCGCGTTCCTGGGCAGCGCGCTGATGGGGGCGCTGGGCGTGGTGGCGGGCATCTGGGCGGAAAAGTTCGACCAGATGGCAGGCTTCCAGAACTTTCTCATCATGCCGCTTACCTTCCTGGCGGGTGTGTTCTATTCCATCCATTCCCTGCCAGCCTTCTGGCAGGCATTGTCCCACCTCAACCCCTTTTTCTACATGATCGACGGCTTCCGCTACGGCTTCTTCGGTCTGTCCGACGTGCCGCCGGAACGCAGCCTGTTCATTGTGACCCTGGCCTGTTTGGTCTTATCATTGGCCACCCTGCAACTGCTCAAGTCGGGCTACAAGCTCCGCTATTGATGCCATGGTGACCCCGGAACAGATCGAGCATTACATTCGGCAGGGCCTGCCCTGCGACCACGTGGAAGTGCGCGGCGACGGCCACCACTTCGAGGCGGTGATCGTCAGCCCCGTGTTTCGCGGCAAGAACATGGTGCAACAGCACCAGGCCGTCTATGCCGCGCTGGGCGAGCGCATGCGGGAAGAAATCCACGCCCTGTCCATGAAGACCTTCACGCCCGAGGACTGGGCAAAGCGCTAGGGGGCCGTTGCGAGATCAGTGCACCGCCCGGGCGGGTCCGGCCGTGACCAGGCTCTGTCGGCCCCGCGCGACGGCAAGGTGCAACTCCCACCGAAGACATGGACAAACTGCTGATTCAGGGCGGCGTGCCGCTCCAGGGTGAAGTGCGCATCTCCGGCGCCAAGAATGCGGCTTTGCCCATTCTGTGCGCCGGGCTGCTCACGCCGGAGACGCTCACGCTCACCAATGTGCCCCATCTGCGCGACGTCACCACCATGCTGTCGCTGCTGGGCGGCATGGGCATGCAGGTGACCGTGGACGAGAAGATGGAGGTCACCTTGAGCGGCGCGGACATCCACCGGCGCGAGGCCCCCTATGAGATGGTGAAGACCATGCGTGCCTCCATCCTGGTGCTGGGGCCGCTGCTCGCGCGCTTCGGCGAGGCGCGGGTGTCGCTGCCCGGCGGCTGCGCCATCGGCTCGCGGCCGGTGGATCTGCACATCAAGGGGCTGCAGGCCATGGGCGCCCAGATCGGGATCGAGCACGGCTACATCGTGGCGCGGGCCGAACGCCTGAAGGGCGCGCGCATCTTCATGGACCTGGTGTCGGTGACCGGCACCGAAAATCTGATGATGGCGGCCACCCTGGCCGAGGGCGAGACGGTGATCGAAAACGCGGCGCGGGAGCCGGAAGTGGTGGATCTCGCCCAGTGTCTCACCAGCATGGGGGCGCGCATTTCCGGGGCCGGCACCGACGTGATCCGCATCCGGGGCGTGGAGCGTCTCACCGGCGCGCGCCACCGCATCATGCCCGACCGCATCGAAACCGGCACCTACCTCTGTGCCGCGGCCGCCACCGGCGGCGAGATCCGCCTCCTGGACACCTCCGCGTCCTATCTGGATGCGGTGATCGACAAGCTGATGGATGCCGGCTGCGACATCGTCACGGAAAAGTCGCCCAGCCACGAAGCCATCCGCCTGCGGGCGCCGAAAAAGCTGGAGGCGGTATCGGTGCGCACTGCACCCTATCCGGCCTTCCCCACCGACATGCAGGCCCAGTTCATGGCCATCAACGCCATTGCCCGCGGCACTGCCGTGATCCGCGAAACCATCTTCGAGAACCGCTTCATGCATGCAGTGGAGCTGCAGCGCCTCGGCGCCCGCATCAAGATCGACGGTAACCAGGCCGTGGTGGAGGGGGTGGAGCGGCTCACCGGCGCGGCGGTCATGGCCACCGACCTGCGCGCTTCGGCGAGCCTCGTCATTGCTGGTCTGGTGGCCGAGGGGAAAACCCTGATCGACCGGATCTATCACCTGGACCGGGGCTACGAGGCGATCGAGGAGAAACTCTCCCGCCTGGGCGCCCGCATCCGGCGGGTGCGCTGACTATAAATTAAAGACCTGACCCCTACTACTATAAAGTAAAGACCTGACCCTCACTAACTTCCAGCTTGGTTACCGCGTGCGCTGCGCCGTTATCGTGGGCCGGGGCGGGGGCTGTTCCTCGTCCCGGTACAGCCCGCTGCGGAACAGGTAGGCCGCGGTCTGGTAGAGGGCGACCGCCTCCCGCGCGAGGTCTGGATCGGCCACCGGCTGCTCCGGCAGGCCGCTTTCGTTGAGACGGAACACTTCGGGGGCGACACGCGGGCGCAGTACCACCATTTTGCCGTGCTTGAGATAGCCGAGGGTCTGGTAATTGGCGACGAAGGCACGGTCGCCGGCGGGCGGGGCGTGCAGCATGTCGCGGCCGAAAAACTTCCCTTCGTATTCGATTCCCAGCAGTCCCAAGAGCGTCGGCGGGATGTCGATCTGGGACATGAGCCGGTCCACGCGTTGCGGCGCGATGTGCTTCGGAGCGTAGAAGAAGACGGGGATGAGATACCGGTCCACCGGGATCTGCACGGTCCCCCGGGCGTTGGCGCCATGGTCGGCGGTGATCACGAACACGGTGTCGTCGAACCAGGGTTGGCGGCGCGCCTGCTCGAGGAAATGACCGATGGCCCAGTCGGCGTATTTCACAGCGCCCTCCCGCCCCGAGCCCGAGGGAATGTCGATGCGGCCCGGGGGATAGGTGTAGGGCCGATGGTTGCTGGTGGTCATGATGTGCACGAAGAAGGGCCGTGCATCTCTCGCCATACCCCGGGCTGCGGTGAGGCGGTTCAGTCGCGCCAGCACCTCGTCGAACAGGTATTCGTCGGCCACGCCCCACACATTGGCGAAGCCGATACTTTCCGCAGCCATGTCGGTGCGGTCGAACACGTGGTAATCGTTGGCCCTGAAGAAGGCATTCATGTTGTCGAAGTAGCCATAGCCGCCATAGGCGAAGGTCACTTCGTAGCCCATGTCTTCCAGCACCCCGCCCAGGGATGCCAGGTGCTCGTTACCCGGTCTGCGCACGATGGACTGGCCGGGTGTGGGCGGCAGGGCCAGGGACAGCGCCTCCAGGCCCCGTACCGTGCGGTTGCCGGTGGCATAGACCCGGGAAAACCACAGGCTTTCCCGCGCCAGCCGGTCCAGGTTGGGCGTGAGGCCGCGGGCATCGCCATAGGCCCCCAGGAATTCGGCGCCCATGCTCTCGATGCTCACCAGCACCACGTTGAGCCGACGGGGCACGGTTTTGGCAGGGAAACGGCGCTTGACACCGCCATTTGCCTGAACGAGCCATTCACCGCCATCCGCCGCCAGGGTGCGCCGGGTGATGGCAAACGCTTCGTCTCGTGGCAGGGCGGCGTAGAAGCGCTCGAAATCCAGCTCATTGCGCCGGTTCGCCGCAAAGAAGGAGTAGATTCCGTTGCCCGCCAGTTCGTTGACGGTGTCGTTGGGGCTTCGGTTCTTCAGATCCTGGTCGAGCCCCATGGTCAGCACGGCCACCAGCCCAACCCAGCCCACGATCCAGCCCGCGCGGGAGCGCCAGGGCCACGGCGCGGCGGCAGCCCCATATACGCGGCGGATCAGCGGCAGCCACAGGAGCAGCGTCACGACCGCCAGCCCGGCCAGAATGCGGCCCACGGGATAACTTTCCCGGATATTGCCCAGCACCTCCTGGCTGTAGAGAAGGTAGTCCACGGCGATGAAATTGAAGCGGGCGCCAAACTCTTCCCAGAAGAACCATTCGGCCACCGCCGTGAGCAGGAGCACGAAGGTCAGGCCCAGGACTACTGCCATGCCCAGGATGCGCGAGCCGTGCCAGCGGGCGACGCGGTCGGGCAAAAGGCCCAGGGCGACGACCACGGGGGCGACGAAATACACCGCGGTGGCCATGTCGTAGAGCAGGCCGAAGGCGAAGCTTTCCACGAGGGGCAGGATGCCCGGGGGCAGACCATCGCGCGCGGCAATGACCAAGACAAGGCGCGTCAGGAAGGCGATCAGCAGGGACAGGCCGGCGAGGGCGAAGGCTGGCGCGAGACGGTTGGGCAGAGCGGGTGTTTTCATCGCTGCGGACTGGAACGGAAGGGGGGCATGCTACGGCAAACCGACCGGCGGCACCAGGGGCGGCGGGGCCCGGGTCGGGCCGTGGGAGCCTGGGCGTGTCTCCTGTAGAATGATGTTTTTTTCGGATCTTGACCGTGTCCGGCATTACCATTGCCCTGTCCAAGGGCCGCATCTTCGAGGAAACCACGCCGCTTCTGAAGGCGGCGGGCATCGTGCCGCTGGAGGATCCGGAGGCCTCGCGCAAGCTCATCATCGGCACCAACCGGCCCGATGTGCGCCTCATCATCGTGCGCGCCACCGACGTGCCCACCTATGTCCAGCATGGCGGGGCCGATCTGGGCATCGCCGGCAAGGACGTGCTGCTGGAACACGGCGGCGCGGGGCTGTATCAGCCGCTGGATCTCAAGATCGCGCGCTGCCGCATGATGGTGGCGGTGCCCCAGGGCTTCGACTACGCCGCCCGGGTGCGCCAGGGCGCGCGCCTGCGGGTGGCCACCAAGTACGTGAAGACCGCGCGCGAGCATTTCGATGGAGAGGGCGGCAATGATGAGGCCCATCAGGCGGGTGACGACATGAATGCCGGTTTTGCCAAGCCGCTTTTCAATCATGGGCGCAGCGCGAAAGGAAATCCAGACTGATA
>JBBFMG010000076.1:0-10178 GCA_037478575.1 Burkholderiales bacterium
CGGCCGACACCTCGCCGGTATAGGCGCCCTTCTCAAACTGGCTCAGGTTTTGGGCGCCCCACTGGATGGGCGTGTTCTGCAGGGCGAACTGGGCCTGGAACAGGTAGGGGAAGGGCACGCACACCGCGCAGCGCACGCCCTGGACGGAAGCGAGCCCGGCCACCACCCCGTCGAGAAGCGCCTTGTTCTCGACCAGGCTGCCGTGCATTTTCCAGTTCCCTGCGACCAGACGCTCGCGCATTGCCAACCTCGGTGTAAAAATGGGCAATGTTAGCGTCGAAGGGCGGCGCGGTCAATGCGCAGAGCTGTCCATCCCTGGCGGCACCGTGGTGTCCACACGGGGACGCGGCCCCTGCAAGGGGATGCCGGTCACCATCAGGTAGACCTCCTCGGCGATATTGGTGAGATAGTCGCCGGCGCGTTCCAGTCCTTTGGCGATGAGCAAAAGCTGCACGCCGTCCGCGACGCTGGCGCTGTCATGACGCATGCGATCCAGCAGAGCGCCAAATATTTCGCCATAGACCATGTCCACCTCCACGTCGCCCGCCCACACCACATTGGCGGCCTGGGCATCGCGGCGGGCATAGGCGTCCATCACCTGCTGCAGGGTCGCCTGAATACGGTCGTTCATCCAGCGCAGGCGGTCCCCGATGCGGGTCTCGATCGTGTCCGTCAGTTTGGTGGCGCGCTTGGCGATCTTCTTGGCCTGATCGCCCAGCCGCTCCAGGTAGTCCCCAATGCGGCCGGCGGCCAGGATCTCCCGCAAGTCGTCCGCCATGGCCTGCTGACGTGCCAGCACCACGGTCATATGCCGCTGGATGCGCTCCTGGAGATGATCGGCGTTGAGATCGGCATCGATCACCTCCTTGGCGCGCGCGGCATCGCGGTTGAACAGGGCAATCATGGCGGCATCCAGTTCTTCTCCCGCCATGGCCGAAAGATTGAGGACTTCCTCGCGCAGCAGGCGCAGATCCTGGTCGAACAGCTCCAGCGTATGTTTTCCGGGCATGGTGGTCTCCTTAACCAAACCGGCCGGTGATGTAGTCCGCCGTACGCTGATCCTGCGGCCGCGTAAACAGGGTATCCGTGTCGGCGAATTCCACCATCTCGCCCAGATGCATGAAGGCGGTGTAGTCGGATACGCGAGCCGCCTGCTGCATGTTGTGGGTGACGATCACGATGGTGTAGCGATCCTTGAGCTCATAGAGCAGCTCCTCGATCTTGGCCGTGGCGATGGGGTCCAGGGCCGAGGCAGGTTCGTCCAGGAGCAGCACTTCAGGCTCCAGGGCGATGGCGCGCGCGATCACCAGACGCTGCTGCTGGCCCCCGGAGAGCGACAGCCCATTGGCGTCGAGGCGGTCCTTGACTTCGTCCCACAAGGCGGCACCACGCAGCGCCCGCTCCACCGTTTCCGCCAGCACCCGCTTGTCCTTCACCCCCATGATGCGCAACCCATAGGCGACGTTTTCGAAAATCGATTTGGGAAAGGGATTCGGTTTCTGAAACACCATGCCAACCCGCCGGCGCAGGAGGGCGACATTGATCTTCTTATCGTAGATGTCCTCCCCGTCGAGCAGCACCTGGCCTTCGATGCGCACCCCGTCGACCAGATCGTTCAGCCGGTTGAAGCAACGCAGGAGGGTGGATTTGCCGCAACCGGACGGCCCAATGAAGGCGGTGACGCGGTGGCGCGGAATTTTCAGGCTGACATTGAACAGCGCCTGGGTCGGACCGTAAAACAGGTTCAGATTCCTGGTCTCAAGGCAAATATCGTCGGTGGCGCCGGCCCGCGCCAGGTTCTGACCCAGGGCGGCACGCACGTCCACACCGGCCCCCTGGCGTTCGCTGACAGTATTCATGGTTGACTCCGGTTCAAGGGTTGCGAGGTTCATATGCCTTCCAGACTACGGTATTTCTCGCGCAGACGGTTGCGCAGGGACACTGCGGTGAGATTCAAAACGACGATCACCAGCACCAGGAGCAGCGCCGTGGCGTAGACGAGGGGGCGCGCGGCCTCCACGTTGGGGCTCTGGAAGCCCACGTCGTAGATGTGGAAGCCCAGGTGCATGAACTGGCGCTCCAGGTGGAAATAAGGGAAATGGCCGTCGAGGGGCAGATTGGGCGCGAGCTTCACCACCCCCACCAGCATGAGCGGCGCCGTCTCTCCTGCCGCCCGGGCCACCGCCAGGATGAGCCCCGTCATCATGGCGGGACTGGCCATGGGCAGCACCGTGCGCCACAGGGTCTCGGCCTTGGTGGCCCCCAGCGCGAGGCTGCCCGCGCGCAGGCTCTCGGGCACGCGCGCCAGACCCTCCTCGGTGGCAACGATCACCACTGGCAAAGTAAGAATGGCCAGCGTGAGCGACGACCACAAAATGCCCGGGCTGCCGAAGGTGGGGGCAGGCAGGGCTTCCGGGAAGAACCAGTCGTCGATATGGCCGCCCACGAAATAGACGAAGAAACCCAGACCGAACACGCCATAGACGATGGAAGGCACCCCCGCCAGGTTGTTCACGGCGATGCGGATGACGCGGATCAGGGGACCCTGTTTGGCGTACTCACGCATGTACACCGCGGCCATCACACCCAGGGGCATGACCAGGATGGACATCAGAATCACCATCATCACCGTCCCGAAAATGGCGGGGAAGATGCCTCCCTCGGTGTTGGCCTCGCGTGGATCGTCCGTGATGAATTCCTTGAGCTTGCTGAAGTAGAAGCCCAGCTTTTCCCAGGTGGAGAGTGCGTTGGCGCGGTACACCTTGGCCACCTTCGCCAAGGGCACTTCCACCAGTGTGCCGTCCGCGACCTCCGCCACCAGGCTGTCGCGCGCAATGTCCGCCCGCAGTTGCTCCAGTCGCTCCTGCAGACTGGCGAAACGGGCGTTGGCGGCCGCACGTTCCTCCTCGATTTCCGCCTTGACCGCCGGGGTGAGCCGACCCTCGAGCTCCAGGCGACGTTCCCTGAGCCGCAGCCGCTCCAGGGTGTAGTTGACATCGCCGATGTCGTACTTTTCGATCCGGAAGATTTCCCGGAACAGCATCAGGGCGCGGTCCGCCCGCTTGGTTAATTCCGGCCAGGCCGCCTCCCCTTCCGCCACCACCTGGCCTGCCTCCTTGACCGCACGCAGGTGGCCGTAGAAGTTGCCCCATTCGTGACGCTCCACGGTGAGGATGTCCTTGGGATAGGTAAAGGTGCCCAGCAGGGGTTGGGGGAACCATTTGAAGTCCTGTCCCGTGAGGTCGCGGTTGCCCAGCTTGAACAGCACCCGCGTGGCAAAGGGTGCATCGCCCGGGATCTGGAAGCCGGCCTCGCGCAGGCGGCGCACCGCCACCTCTTCCTCCTCCTTGACCTCACCGATGATGCGCACCGTGCGCCCGTCCTTTTCCAGGTAGGTGGTTTCCACAACCGGTGAGGGCCAGAAATAGACCAGACCACGCGCGGCGGTGAGCCAAAGCACGCCCAGCACCAATACCAGAGCCAGGGCCATGCCGCCGGCACTGAACCAGATCCAGGGGTCCCCTGATTTGAACCAGTCTTTCATCGCTGTTCTCTCACAAACTCGCGTATCTCTTGCGCAGCCGCTGGCGAATGATTTCCGCGCCCGTGTTCACCACGAAGGTGAACCCAAACAGCACCAGGGCGGAGACGAACAGAAGCCGGAAATGGGTGGTGCCCACCGCCGCCTCCGGCATTTCCACACCGATGTTGGCGGCCAGCGTGCGGAAGCCGGTGAAGATGCTCCAGTCCATCACCGCGGTGTTGCCGGTGGCCATGAGCACGATCATGGTCTCCCCCACCGCACGGCCCATGCCGATCATCACCGCCGAGAAGATGCCGGGACTGGCGGTGAACAACACCACGTTCTTCAGGGTCTGCCAGCGCGTCGCCCCCAGGGCGAGGGAACCCGCGGTCAAATGCCTGGGCACGCTGAAGATGGCGTCCTCGGCAATGGAGAAGATGGTGGGCGTGACCGCGAAACCCATGGCCAGCCCCACCACCAGGGAGTTGCGCTGTTCGAAGGTAATGCCGTGCAAATTGAGCCAGTGGGGCATATCCCCGCCGAAAAAGCGCGCTTCCAGCGGGTGCCCCGCAGTGAAGGCCACCCAGATGCCCAGGGCCACCACGGGCAATAGCAGCACCGCCTGCCAGCCCTCCGGCACCCACACCTTCCAGCCCGTGGGCAGGCGGTGCCACACAAACCCGGCCACCAGCACGGCGATGGGCACGGTCACGAAACTGCCGAGGGTTCCCACCAGGTTGTTTTCCACCAGCGGCGCAAGCCACAGTCCGGCCAGGAAACCCAGAATCACGGTAGGCAGAGCCTCCATGATCTCGATGGTGGGTTTGGCCAGGCGCCGGGTGGCCGGTGACATGAAATAAGCGGAATAGATCGCCGCGAAAATGGCCAGGGGTGTGGCCATGAGCATGGCGTAGAAGGCTGCCTTCAGGGTGCCCAGGGTGAGGGGCGCGAGGCTGAACTTGGGCTCGAAGTCGTTGGTGGCCGCCGCCGACTGCCAGACATAGTCAGGCTTCTCGTAGCTTTCATACCACACCCGCTGCCAGAGGGCCGAGAAGGACACCTCCGGGTGTTCGTTCTCCACATGGGCGGTATGCAGGCGTCCGTCGCTCCCTTCCACCAGCAGACCATTGCCGCGCGGGGTCATGGCCCCGGCTTGCACCGCACCCCGGGTCACCGTGTCCTGCCACAGCAGGCGCTGCGAGGTGGCGTAGTAGAGGCCGACATTGCCCTGCCGGTCCCCTACGAGAAACCCCTTGCGAAAATATTCGGGCGCGATGCTGACCACCGCCGCCGGCATGGGCCTGAAGTCGCGGATGTGGGTGAGGTGGTAGTTGTTTTCCGCATCCCGCACCAGGAACCATTGCGCCAGTCCCCCCCTGTCGGTGCCCACGATGAGGGAGAAGCCGCCGGAAAGGATGGCGAGCGCGGTCATCGTCTCGCCGTCGGCCACCACCTGCTTTTCCTGCACAAAACGGGGTGCGGCCTTGTTCGTAATGTCGTAGTGGCGGATGAAGCGCCCACCATGCCCGATGTAAAGTTCCCGCTGCTTGATCTCCACGATCAACCGGTCCACGCGGCCGGTGAAATCCGGCAGTGTGCTGCCCTCGCGCTCGATGGTGGTCTCGCCCGTCACCATGTTCTGGCGCGCGGTGAAGCCCGCCACCACGATGCGCCCGTCGTGGGTTTGGGCCGCCAGGGTGGTGGTTCCATCGGCACTGGCCACGGCCACCTGCGCCAGCGGACCACCCCCTTCGTCCAGCACCACCGCCTCCTCGCCCAGGGGGTATTCCAGGCTGGGCCTGATCACGCGTTGGTTGTTCCGGGCGGCGTCGAATTCAACCTTGTAGTGTTCGCGCACGACGAGGGCCCGGCCGTTGGACAGCCCCAGTACGTTCGTATAGTGGGAAGGGTCGCCGGCACCGAAGCTCGTGATGCGCACCCCCTGGGGAAGGGGAAGCCTCACCTCCTTGAGCAACGCGCCCGTGCGCAGGTCGAAAAACGCCACGCTGCCGCCGTCGGTATAGCGGGCACCGATCTCCCGTTGCTCTTCGGCCGAATAATGGAGCGTGCGTCCGCTTTGTGCGGCGGGGAGGACGGTCACCTGCCACTGGTCCAGGCGCACCGGCTTGATCAGGGGCCAGGCCACATAGGCGAGATAGAAGAAGATCGCGCTGATGGCGACGATGACACTGATGCCGCCCAGCGTCATGACCCGGCGGAAAAGCCAATCCTTGAACAGACGGGCGCGCATGGCGCCGGCGATGGTCTGCCCGTTGGCTGCCAGTTCTGGAGTGCAGACGCTCATTGTCAAAAACCCATTGGCCGGAGGAATTCCCTGCGACTGAAAATGAAAGATGGGCCGGCCAGGCGCCGGCCCGTCTCAGGCAAGCTGTGCGGTTTCTATTTCGGTGCGTCCTGCTTGGGATGGAGCGCGTGGAAACGCTTGATCGCCGCTTCCGGCCGCCCCTTCTTGGCCGTCTCCTTGTTCAGGGCGTACACCACGGTTTCCCCTTTGGGACCGACCCCGATCTCCGTGTAGGTCAGAGGCACCTCCCCGTGCTTGAGGTAGTCCGCCATGTCCTGCCAGGTGAAGAAGACGTAATAGCGGCCATCCTTCAGTGCTTCCCCGTAGAAGGGGCCGGTGGGTTTCACCTCCCCTTTGTAGAGCCGCTCGGCGGATGTGGGACCGCCGTGCTTGGCGTCATCCTTGGTCATGCCGAAGATGAGGGAGGTACCCTCGGGCCCCTCGCCGATGAAGGCGCGGGTCAGGGCCACCTCGTCGGTCTCCAGATAGATCCGGTAGAGCTCGGGGTCGCCGAAGATGTAATAGCGCCCCAAATCCTCCTTGAAGACGATGAACAGGTTGGCTTCCCCTTGGGTGGCCGCGGCTGCCTGCGGGACGTCGGGCTTTGCGGCAGGCTGCGATCCGGTTTGTGTGGCGCACCCGGTGAGGGCAAGGATGCCCGCCAGCGCCAGACTGGTGACGATGGGTTTATGCATGTTCTGTCCCCTGAGTGGCCCGGCGGGGCAGCACCCCGCCGGCATCGGTGCAGTTATTTGAGGATTTCCGCCAGCGCCTTTTCGGCCATCTTGGCCGGCAGGGGCACGAAGCCGTCCTTCACGACCACGGTCTGGCCCTGCTTGGAGAGCACCATCTTGAAGAACTCACGCTCCATGGGCGGCAGCGGCTGGTTGGGTTTCTTGTTCACGTAGATGTAGAGCACACGTGCCAGGGGATAGGTGCCATCGATAGCATGCTGGGCGTCGGCCTCCACGAAGGGGGCACCCTCCTTTGCGGCCAGGGGCACGGCGCGCACGCCGGAGGTCTTGTAGCCGATACCGGAGTAGCCGATGGCGTTGAGCTGGCCGGTCACGCTCTGCACCACGGAGGCGGAACCCGGCTGCTCGGCCACGTTCTTCTTGAAGTCGCCCTTGCACAGGGCGTGTTCCTTGAAGTAGCCGTAGGTGCCGGACACGGAGTTGCGACCGTAAAGGGCGATGGCGCGATCGGCCCACTCACCGGTCATGCCCACCTGACCCCATTTGGTGATGTCGGCGGGATGGCCGCACTTGCGCGTCGCAGAGAAGATGGCGTCCACCTGGGGGATGGTCAGCCCCTTGATGGGATTGTCCTTGTTCACGTAAACCGCCAGGGCGTCGATGGCCACCGGAACGGGCGTGGGCTTGTAGCCATGTTTCTTTTCGAACGCCTCCACTTCCTTGGCATTCATGAGACGGCTCATGGGCCCGAAGTTGGACGTGCCTTCGGTCAGGGCCGGTGGCGCGGTGGAGGAGCCCGCACCCTGGATCTGGATGTTCACATTGGGATAGAAGCGCTTGAACTGCTCGGCCCACAGGGTCATGAGGTTGTTGAGGGTGTCAGAGCCGATGCTGGTGAAATTGCCTGCCACGCCGGGGGCCTTTTCATAAGTGGGCAGTGCCGGATCCACCTGCACGGCGGCGGCATGCACGTCAGCGGCGGCGAAGCTGGCCAGCAGCCCCAGCGCAGCGAGAAGTTTTTTGGGAGTGGCTTTGATCATGCGTCTGGCTCCTAGGACAAGGTTGTCGGGTGTTCTTGCTCAGGCGGCAGGGGAATGCGCCCGTCCCGCCACGGCCGCCATTGTGGGCATCCCGTGTTACAGCCTGATGACAATTCACACACATCCCCACCAGCCGGGGAGCCGCAAACGGATCAATGACTTATCGACGGTAACGGGCCACAGCGCGGCCCGGGCGGTCACAAACTGGCAATAGTTTTGTAACATTCGGGTTTTTTCCGCCTGGAGCCGTCACCGATGAAACGCTTCCTCGTGCTGCTGCCTGCGCTCTGCCTCATGGCGCTCTCCGGCATGGTCCGCGCGGCCGACATCACCGGCGCCGGCTCCACCTTCGCCTACCCCATCCTGGCAAAATGGGCCCAGGCCTACAAAGCCAGGACAGGTGTGGGCCTCAACTACCAGTCCATCGGCTCCGGTGGCGGCATCAAGCAGATCCAGGCCAGGACAGTGGATTTCGGCGCATCGGACAAGCCCCTGCCCCTGGCCGAGCTGGAAAAGAGTGGCCTGATCCAGTTCCCCGTGATCATGGGGGGAGTGGTGCCGGTGGTGAACCTGCCGGGCGTGAATCCGGGACAGCTGCGTCTCACCGGCCCGGTTTTGGCCGACATCTACCTGGGCAGGATCAAGCGCTGGAACGACCCTGCCCTTGCCGGGCTCAATCCCGGCCTCGCCCTGCCGAACCAGGCGATCACCGTGGTGCATCGCTCGGACGGGTCCGGCACCACCTTCATCTTCACCAATTACCTGTCCAAGGTAAGCCCGGAGTGGAAGGCCAGGGTGGGCGAGGAAACCTCAGTGGCGTGGCCGACAGGCGTGGGCGGCAAGGGCAACGAAGGCGTTGCCTCCTACGTGAAGCAGATCAAGGGCGCCATAGGCTACGTGGAATACGCCTACGCCCTGCAAAACAAAATGACCTACACCCTGCTGCAGAACCGTGAGGGAGTGTTCGTAGCCCCGGCGAGGAGAGTTTCAAGGCGGCGGCCGCCAATGCCGAATGGGAAAAGGCGCCCGGTTTTCACGAGATCCTCACTCACGAGCCGGGCAAGCAGAGCTGGCCGATCACCGGCGCCACCTTCGTGCTCATGCACAGGGTCCAGGCCAGGCCCGAGATCGGCCGCGCCGTGCTCGCCTTCTTCGACTGGGCCTACCGCGAAGGAGACAAGCTGGCGCTGGAGCTCGACTACATTCCCATGCCCCCCAAGGTGGTAAGCCTGGTGCAAAAGGCATGGAAAGAACAGATCAAGGACCCCGCGGGCAAACCCATCTGGTAAAACAGGAGGGCGCGCCAACCTGAAACGGCTCCGCCCACGGTCTGCGGGATCTACCGCGACAGCGCCCGATACCATGTCCAAAATCATCAGCGATGCGACCCTGAAGCGCCAGCACCTGCTGGACCGGCTGTTTCGCGCCACCACCTGGCTGTTCGCGTTCCTGGTGCTGGCCGTGCTGGTGGCCATCCTGGCGTCCCTTGTCTACGGTGCCTGGCCGGCCATCAAGACCTTCGGCCTGCGTTTCCTGGTGAACGCGGAATGGAATCCGGTGACCGACGAGTTCGGGGCCCTCGTCCCCATCTTCGGCACCCTCGCCACCTCCGCCATCGCCCTGATCATCGGCGTGCCGGTGAGCTTTGGCATCGCCCTGTTCCTGACCGAACTCTCACCCTTGTGGCTGCGCCGCCCCCTGGGCATCGCGGTGGAGCTGCTGGCCGGCATTCCCAGCATCATCTACGGCATGTGGGGCCTGTTCGTGCTGGCACCGGTGCTGCAGGAAACCATCCAGCCCTGGCTGATCGAGCATCTGGGGGACAAACCCGGGATCGGTTTCCTGTTCCAGGGCGCCCCCATGGGCATCGGCGTGCTCACAGCGGGCATCATTCTGGCAATCATGGTGATTCCCTTCATCGCCTCCGTGATGCGCGATGTGTTCGAGGTGGTGCCGTCCATGCTCAAGGAATCGGCCTATGGCCTGGGCGCCACCACCTGGGAGGTGGTACGCCACGTGGTGCTGCCCTACACCAAGATCGGCGTGGTGGGGGGCATCATGCTTGGGCTGGGTCGGGCGCTGGGCGAGACCATGGCGGTCACCTTCGTGATTGGCAATTCCCACCAGTTCACCACCTCGCTGATGATGCCCGGCAACAGCATCGCCTCCGCTCTCGCCAACGAGTTCACGGAAGCCACCAGCCCGCTGCACGTGGCGGCCCTGATCGAGCTCGGCCTGCTGCTTTTCTTCATCACCTTCGTCGTGCTGGCGCTGTCCAAACTGCTCCTGCTGCAGCTCGCGCGCCAGGAAGGCAGGCAGACCTGACATGCTCTCCCTCTATACACGACGCCGCCTGGTCAACGCTTTCAACCTCACCGTGTCCATGCTCACCATGGCCTTCGGGCTGTTCTGGCTGGCGTGGATCCTGTGGACGCTGCTGCGCCTCGGCGTGTCCGGCCTGAGTCTCGCCACCTTCACCCAAATGACGCCGCCACCCGGCAGCCAGGGCGGCCTGCTCAATGCCATCGCCGGCAGTTTGGTCATGACCGCGCTCGCCACCCTGATTGGCACGCCGGTGGGCATCCTGGCGGGGGTGTATCTGGCAGAGTTTGGCC
>JBBFMG010000077.1:0-5878 GCA_037478575.1 Burkholderiales bacterium
CATCCAGCTGGCGCACCATCTTCACCCAGCCGCGCGCGGCACGGTTGGATACCATGATGCGCTGGTGGAAGGGTTGCATGTGGGGAATGTGGGCGTCGAAGTCCCGCACCGGCTGCCCCGCCTCTGCCACCTCCACCATGGAAGCCCCCACGTCCCCCGAGAAGAGAATCTTCGCCTTGGGATCGTAGAAGTGGAAATTGCCCTCGGCATGGAGGAAGTGGGCAGGCAGGGCGACGATCTCGCTTTTGCCCAGGGGTATGCGCATGCCCTCGTCCGGAATGGCCACGATGCGTCCCGTGGTGTTGCCCACGCTGCAGAAATGGGGCACGAAGCGCGCCCACAGTTTCGAGATGTAGATTTTGCAGTCAGTGTGCACCATCCACTTGTTGGCCGAGGCCACGATGTCCGGGTCGGCGTGGGAGGCCAGGACGTAGGCCAGCCGGCGCGGCGGAAAGTAGGCGTGCATGGCCATGAACAGGGCGTTGTAGGTCATGTTGCCGCCGGGATCGATGAGCGCGCCGGTGTGGTCGTCCACGATCAGGAACTGGTTGCTCTGCACGGCGCAGTGATCCACCGCGCATTCGTCCTGCACCAGATCGGTGAAGGCCAGACAGGTGTGCCTGCCGTCGTCGTAGAGGGTAAGGGGCATGGGGTCAACTCCAGGCTGGATGAATCGGACTCAATCGTGGGCGCAAGTTGCCGCCGGCGCGTCCGGTCCTGCTGGACGGGCTGACGGTCGTCATGGCTGGCACCGGCTCAGTGTGGGTGGGTTTGGTCTTCCAGCAGCCGGACCAGTTCGTTCATGGCCATGGGCCGGGCGAAGTAATAGCCCTGGGCTTCGTGACAGCCCAGCTCGGCCAGGATGCGGCGCTGCGCCTCGGTTTCCACGCCTTCCGCCACGACCTCCACTTCCAGGGCCTCGGCCATGCGCAGGATGGCGGTCACGATCTGGCGGCTGGTGTGGTTGAGCGCGATGCCATCGATCAGGCTCATGTCGATCTTCAGGCGGTCCACCGAAAAGCGCATGAGATAGCCCAGGTTGGAATAGCCGGTGCCGAAGTCGTCCACCGAGATCTGGAACCCGCGCTCCCGCAGGGCGAGCAGCGGTGCCGCATGCCGGTCCTCGTCCATGAGGCTGCTTTCCGTGATTTCCACGTCGATCTGGTGAGGGGCCAATCCCAGCCTCTGCAAGCCCTCGTCCAGCAGCGGCAGCCACTGCTGCGCCGCGTGCAGGGCGCGCGCGGACACGTTGAGGGCGAAGCGCAGCCCCGTGCGCACGGCGTGCGGCAGGGTGGCGATGTCCGCGCAGAAGGCCTCGATGAGCCAGCCAGTGAAACGCACGGCCAGTCCCGCATCCTCCACCAGCGGGATGAAACGGGCGGGCGAGACCGGACCCAGGGCGGGATGGGTCCAGCGCGCGAGGGCCTCCAGTCCCCGGGGCTTGTGCGTGGCCATGTCCACCTGAGGCTGCCAGGCGAGGTGCAGTCCTTCCCCCGTCTCCAGGGCGCTGCGCAGGGCGCCTTCCAGCTCCAGGCGCTCGTGGGCCCGGCGGCCCATGCCGGGCTCATAGAAACACCAGCGCGGCCCGGCCTCGCTTTTGGCGGCGTAGAGCGCGGTGTCGGCATGCTGCATCAGTTTTTCCGCGCTGTCCCCATGGTCGGGGAAATGGGCGATGCCCACGCTGGCATCCAGCCAGATTTCGCGGTCCGACACCTGCACAGGACGGCGCAGGCTGGCGAGCAGCTTGCGCACGACGGTGAGGATGCCTTCCCGTTCCCGGACACTGCACAGGATCACGGCGAATTCGTCCCCGCCCAGACGCGCCACGGTATCGGTCTCCCGCAGCGTCTCACGCAGGCGCCCGGCCACCTGACGCAGCAGTTCGTCGCCGGCCGTGTGGCCCAGGGTGTCGTTCACCATCTTGAAGCGGTCCAGATCCAGATAAAGCAGGGCGAAAGGTGAATCGGTGCGTTGGGCGTGGTTGATGCTGGCCTTGAGGCGCTCGTCGAACAGGGCGCGGTTGGGCAGCCCGGTAAGGGGATCGTGGAACGCCAGATCGTAGAGGCGGGCCTGGAGCTGCCGGTCCTCGGTCATGTCGGAGAACACGCCCACGTAACGCAGCGGTCTGCCGTCCTTGCCCCGGATGACATCGATGTGCAGATACTCCGGGTAGATCTCGCCGTTCTTGCGGCGGTTCCAGATCTCGCCCGACCAGTGGCCGGTCTGGCTGAGGCTTTTCCACATGCTGGCGTAGAACGCCGCATCGTGCCGGCCGGAGGCCAGCAGCGAGGGCTTTTGGCCGATCACTTCGTCCGGCGCGTAGCCGGTGGTCATGGAAAAGGCGCGGTTCACCAGCAGGATGGTGCCCTCCGCGTCCGTGACCATGATGCCCTCGCTGGTGGTGTCGAACACCATGCTGGCGATCCGGTGGTGGGTCAGTTCCTCCTCCAGCAGCCGCACCGTGGACTGCAGCCGGGTATGCAGCAGCCGCTCGCGGTCCCTCAGGCAGCGGAACACCATGAGGCGTGAGGTGACCCCCACGAACCGGCCCTGGGCATCGACCACGGCCATGTGGCTTGCGTCTTCCGCCTCCAGCCGGTCCAGGGCATGCTCCAGACTGTCCTCCGGACGCAGCGGCGGCGGCTGGCGCGTCACCAGCAAATCGGCGAACAGCCGGTTGGGAAACAGCGCCGCCTGTTGCAGACTCACCAGTCCCAGGAAGCGCTCGCCGTCCATCACCACGAACACCCTCTCGCCATCCTGCCCCGGTGCGAAATCCCGGTAGCGCGCCTCGGGTGTCACACGCAGGCAGTCCCCACTCAGGCAGTCGGCCACGGTGGCGAGCCCCTGCCCCGCTTCCGGCAGGGGATTCATCGCGGCGCTCCCGGTTGCAGCGTGACCTGGGTCTCCACCTCCAGGCGCACGTGCAGCACGTCCTCCGCGCCCATGAAGGGTTTGACATGGCTCAGCACGAACGCCACCAGTTCCTTTTCGTCCAGCCGGCGCAGGATGGGCTCGCGCACGATGATGTCGGCCACCACGTCGTCCTCCACCGCCACGTGGCGGTAGGGGGTGGTGCTGATGAGATCCAGCGCCCGGGTCATGGCCAGGTGGCCGATGGGTGACCGGCAGCCCATCACCAGGACGTCCTCGATGGGTGGCAGGGTGAATTCCGAGATGGTGGCGCGTATCGTATGGGTGTGATTCATAAGCAAAGAGCAGGACGGCGTATATGGCGGTTAAGCGGATCGGATTGTCCTGATTTTGGTAACGGCTGTCAAAGGCAAAGCTTTAGGCCGGCCGCCACCCGTTCCCGGGTCCCGGCAGGGGGAGGCGGGGAGCGCCCTGCCCAGGGTGGGGGACAAACGAGGCTGGCCAGGGCCGGGGGCCTGTGGCACACTCCCGGCCGGTGTCCCCGCCCATGCAACCCTACGAACTCTTCATCGGCCTGCGCTACACGCGCGCCAAGCGTCGCAACCATTTCATCTCCTTCATCTCGCTCATCTCCATGCTGGGCATCGCGCTGGGCATCGTGGTGCTGATCACGGTGCTGTCGGTGATGAACGGCTTCCAGGAGGAGCTGCGTGCGCGCATCCTGGGGGTGGCATCCCATGTGGAAATCTCCGCCTTCGGCGGTTCGCTTGCCGACTGGCGCCAGGTTGCGCACGAGGCGCGCGCCGATCCCCGGGTGCAGGGGGCGGCGCCCTACATCCTCGCCCAGGGCATGCTCGCCGCCGGCGATGCGGTGCAGGGGGCACTCATCCGCGGCATCCTGCCGGAACAGGAGGAGACGGTGGCGGACATCGGGCGCCACATGAAGCGCGGCCAACTCGCCGATCTCGCGCCCGGCCGCTTCGGCATCGTCCTCGGCATCGAGCTCGCCCAGGCGCTGGGGGTGCGCGTGGGCGACAAGGTGACGGTGATCGCGCCCCAGGGCAATGTCACGCCGGCGGGCATTCTGCCCCGCCTCAAGCAGTTCACCGTGGTGGGCATCTTCGAGGTGGACATGAACCTGTACGATGCCGGGCTGGCGCTGATCCACCTGGAGGACGCGGCGCGGCTCTACCGCATGGGCGATGCAGTGTCCGGCGTGCGCCTGAAGCTGGCCGACCTGTTCGCCGCACCGGAGGTGAGCCGCGAGCTTGCCGCCCGGCTGCCGGGCAGCCTGCTCATCCGCGACTGGACCCAGCAGAACGCCAATTTCTTCCGCGCCATCCAGATGGAAAAGCGCGTGATGTTCGTGATCATGTTCTTCATCGTCGCGGTGGCGGCCTTCAACATCGTCTCCACCCTGGTCATGGTGGTTACGGACAAGCAGGCCGACATCGCCATCCTGCGCACCCTGGGGGCAACACCGGCCAGCATCATGAAGATCTTCATCGTGCAGGGCACGCTCATTGGCGCGATCGGCACCATCGCCGGCGTGGCGGGGGGCGTTCTGCTGGCTTCCAACATCGACGTGGTGGTACCTGCCATCGAGCGCCTGTTCGGCGTGCATTTCCTGGCCAAGGACGTCTATTACATCTCGGAGCTCCCCTCGCGCGTGGAGACCTGGGACGTGGTGGCCATCGGTGGGGTGTCCTTCCTGCTTTCCCTGCTGGCGACCCTTTATCCTTCCTGGCGCGCGGCGCGTACCAATCCGGCGGAGGCCCTGCGCTATGAGTGATTTGCAGGGGCCGGTGCTCGCCTGCCGCGGGCTGGCCAAGTCCTACTGGCAGGGACGGGTGGAAGTGCCGGTGCTGCTCGATGTGAATCTCGAGGTGGCAGCGGGGGAGCGCGTGGCCATCGTCGGCGCCTCCGGTTCCGGCAAGAGCACGCTGCTGCATTTGCTGGGCGGGCTGGACGCGGCGGACCGGGGCGAGGTGCGCATCCTGGGACGCGACATGCAGGCCCTGAACGATGCCGAACGGGGCAGGCTGCGCAACCAGGCCCTGGGCTTCGTCTATCAGTTCCACCACCTGCTGCCGGAATTCACGGCGCTGGAAAACGTGATGATGCCGCTTCTGATCCGGCGCGAAAGCCCGGCCGCGGCGCGCGCGGCGGCGGCGGACATGCTCGCGCGGGTGGGGCTTGGCCACCGCCTGGCCCACAAGCCGGGGGAGCTGTCAGGAGGGGAACGTCAGCGGGCGGCGGTGGCGCGTGCCCTGGTGACCCAGCCGGCCTGTGTGCTGGCGGATGAACCCACGGGCAACCTGGACCGCAAGACTGCGGCCGCCGTGTTCGATTTGATGCTGAGTCTGAACGAGACGCTGGGCACCAGCTTCGTCATCGTCACCCACGATCCCCAGCTCGCCGCGCGGGCCCAGCGCGTGCTGGCGCTGGAGGACGGGGTGCTCAGGCCCGCCTGAGGGAACTTCACGCCCGGCCGACGTTGCTGTCGGTGGGGCTGTGGTAGTAGTCGCTTTCCTCCGCGAACTCGCGGATTTCCTGCTGCAGAAGCTTCATGCGCTGTTCCGCCGTCGCCACCTCCGCGCAGGATTCGCAATAGGGATCCGCGCAGGGCTGGTGGGCGTAGAGCCAGTACTGGATGGCGCCGGCGAGCAGGCCGGAGGCCACGTCCCACGGATCCGCGTCGCGGTTCTGGTCCATCAGGCGGTTGCCGAGATCCACCACCGCCGCGGCCGCGTCGTCGAACAGGGAAGGCTCGTGTTCAGGGCTATCCATCATGGGCATGGTCTTCAGGGAAGCTATCGGAAACCCATCATTCTACGCCCAAGCCGGGGCGCTTGCACCGTCAGTCCCGGCCGAACAGCTCGTCCAGGGGATTGGGCCGGGGGCCGGGCGCGGCCTCCCCGCCGAACAAAGCCTTAAGCCCGGCACGGGCATCGGCCGCCGCCGGCCGCGGCGTGAAGGCGCCCGGGCGGGGCTCAAGGTAGCC
>JBBFMG010000077.1:5888-10078 GCA_037478575.1 Burkholderiales bacterium
TGCGACCGGCTCGCGGCACTGGCGCGCGACGGCCTGGTCGTAAAAGCGGCACATGCGGCAGACGTGGAGCGGCGCATGGCAGGCGCGGCATTCGGCCAGACGGGACAGGGGCAGCGGTTGGTCCGTGAGGGACGCGCCGCAGCGCCAGCAGACCAGGGTGTCGTCGGCCATGGCAAGGCTCACCGGGACTCAAGCCGCATCGCGGTAGAAGAACACGAAACGCCCGTCGTCGAAGTCGATCTTCAGGCGCGCGCCGCGCGCCAGGGCGTAATCCACATAGCCCGGCACGGCGGCATCCTGATGGCACTCGGAGACGTGCTGGGGCGCCTCGAAATCCCGGTCGCGGTCATACCAGGACAACAGCATGGGCTCGGCCAGCCGGCGCGCCGCCTCTTCGCCGGCGCGGGCGAGCGCGCTGGCGTGATCGGGGGCGCCGGTCAGGCGCACCACCTCCACGCCGGTGAGATCCGGCGCCGAACGCAGACGACAGGCGGGAAGCTCGGCCATGGTTGTTCAGGCCCGGGAGGGTTCGAAGGTGGCGTCCAGATTGAGGTCGTCGCAGTAATCGAAGAAGTCCGCACGCAGGGTGGGAATGTGGGTGCTGGCGGGCACCCCCACTTCCATGTGCACCGAGAACATGCGTGTGCCGGTATGGGGCGCGGGATAGGTGTCGGTGGACAGTTCCTCGATGTTGATGCCGTGGCTGGCGAAAAAGCGCGACAGCTTGTGCACGATGCCCGGATGGTCCAGCGCCACCACCTCCACGTGATAGGGCAGGGTGGGCTCATGCCGTTCCCGCGCCCGCGTGCGCTTGTGGGTAATGGTGAGACCCAGTTGGCGGCCCAGGGCATCGAGCTGGCTTTCCAGCTTGGACAGGGCGTTCCACGGGCCGGACACCAGCATCAGGATGGCGAATTGGCCGCCCAGCACGGTCATGCGGCTCTGTTCGATGTTGCAGCCGGTTTCGGTGATTTTGGCGGAGAAGGCTTCCACCAGCCCCACCTTGTCGTCGCCGGCGGCGGTGATCACGAGATAGTCGTTGCTCGCTTGCATGAGGGGAACGGAAAGATGAAAGACGGGACTATGTTACTGCGTGACCCCGGCGCTGGCGAGGACTTCACAGGGCGGACCGTTGTGCCACGTCGGCCAGCCACTCGCGCACCACCCCACCCAGGGTGGGCTGGCCGCGGTCCGCGTATTCGTAGCGCACGCGGCACACCGGCCGGTCCACGCGCAGGATGCGCGCAAGATCCACGGGCGTGGCGATGAGCACGACTTCGCAGGGCGTGGCGGCGATGGTCTGTTCCAGCTCCGCGATCTGGTGCGCGCTGTAGCCCAGGGCCGGCAGCACCGCCCCCAGGTGGGGATACTGGGCGAAGGCGGTGCGGATGCTGCCCACCGCGTGGGGACGCGGGTCCACCAGCTCCCGGGCGCCGAGACTGCGCGCGGCCAGGGTGCCTGCGCCATAGGCCATGCCGTCATGGGTCAGGGTGGGACCGTCCTCCACCACCAGCACGCGCCGGCCGCGCACCGTCTCCGGCGCATCGGCCGTGATGGGCATGGCCGACTCGATCACGATGGCGGCGGGGTTGGCGCGCCGGATGCCGGCGCGCACGGCTTCAAGCTGCCCGCTGCCGGCGGTGTCGGTCTTGGTGATCACCACCACCTGGGCGCGCAGCAGGTTGGCTTCCCCGGGAAAATGGCTGCGCTCGTGCCCCGCGCGGTGGGGATCCACCAGCACGATGTCCAGATCCGGGGCGATCAGCGGCAGATCGTTGTTGCCTCCATCCCAGATGATGACGTCGGCTTCGGCCTCCGCCAGGGCCAGCACCCGGGCGTAATCCACCCCGGCGTAGATGCGGTGGCCCGCTGCCAGATGGGGCTCGTACTCCTCCCGCTCCTCGATGGTGCAATGCTGGTTGGCGAGATCCGCAAGGCTGGCGAACCGCTGCGCCGCCTGGGCCACCAGATCGCCATAGGCCATGGGGTGGCGCACGATGCCCGGCCGTAGGCCCGCCTCATCCAGCAGCGCGGCGACATGGCGCGCCACCGGACTCTTGCCGCAGCCGGTGCGCACCGCGGTGATGCTGATGACCGGCTTTGTGCTGCGCAGCATGGTCTGGCGCGGCGCCAGCAGGCGGAAGGCCGCCCCCAGGGCCTGCACCCGCGAGGCGACGTGCATCACGTGCTCGTGGGAGACGTCGCTGTAGGAAAACACCACCTCGTCGATGGCCTGTTCCTTGAGCAGGCGCGGCAGGTCCGCCTCGTCCACGATGGGGATGCCATCCGGATAGAGGCTGCCGGCCAGGGCAGCGGGATAGACGCGGCCGGCGATGTCCGGAATCTGCGTGGCGGTGAAGGCCACCACCTCGTATTGCGGGCGATCGCGGAAGACGGTATTGAAGTTGTGGAAATCGCGCCCGCCCGCCCCCATGATGAGGACGCGGGTGCGCGCGCCGGCGCGTGCATCCATGCCCCCATTGTGGACCAGACGGCCGGTCATCGCCAGTGAAGGAGCCTGCCATGGCCAACCGCCGCATCGACAACCGCCAGAAGCTCATGCACCGGCCCAGGCCGGTGCCGCCCAGTCCGCCCCTGCCCCGCGGGCAGCCCCTGCCGCGCAGCCGCAAATCCGTCAGGCCCGGGCGCGGAACCAGCCGGTGAGGGACAGGCGCTCCCGGCGCGCGGGCTGCACCTCGTGCCAGTAGCGGGCGCTGAAAAACAGCACCAGGGTGCCGCCCCGGGGCAGCACTTCGATGCTCTCGCCCATCCCTTCCTCGTCCAGCCACAGGCGCAGGGCCCCGCCGTCTTCGGCCTGCCAGCCCTCGTTCAGGTACAGGATGCTGGTGAGCACCCGGCGCCCATCGTCCCGGAGGCGGTCCCGGTGGCGGGCATAGCGGGCGCCCGGCGGATAGAGGGCGTAGTGGGCCTCGAAATCCAGCAGGCCCAGGTAGGCGACGCGGTTGAGGCTTTGGCGCAGGCGCTCCAGACGCGCAAGCCAGGCCCGGGTGGCGGGGCCGGCCTGGTCTTCCTCGATCCAGTGGATGAGGTCGCTGCGGATCTCCGGCGCGTACAGGCGGTGGCGGGCCACCGTGGCGGGACGAAAGCCGCCTGCAGCCAGCACCGTGCGCAACTCGTCGCGCAGGGCGGCGACTTCCCCGGACGGCAGGAAGGCCGGCAGGACCAGATGGCCGCGCTCCGCCAGTTCCCCGGCAAGCGCCTCGTCATTCTGGCAAAGGGTGGCTTCGTTCATGCGGTTGTTCGGGTCACGGGAACATGGCACGATTGGTCCATGATCGAAATGCGCATCCACGGCCGCGGCGGGCAGGGCAACGTGGTGGCGGCCTATCTCATCGCCACCGCCGCCATCGTCGAGGGCTGGCATGCCCAGGCCTTCCCGGCATTTGGCGCGGAGCGCCGCGGCGCGCCGGTGACGGCCTTCGTGCGCATCGCGCGCGAACCCTTCCGCCGGCGCAACCAGATCGTGCAGGCGGATTTTCTCATCATCCAGGATCCGGCGCTGCTTCACGTGCCCGGTGTGCTGGAGGGTCTCAAGCCCACGGGCGCGGTGTTGGTGGACGGCACCCGGGTGCCGGAGGGCGTGGAGGCGGTGGCGCTGCCTGCCACCCGGCTCGCCCAGGAATACCTGGGTCGTCCCGTGCCCAACACGGCGCTGGCGGCGGCCTTCTTCACCCTCACCGGGCTCATGCCCCTGTCCGCCCTGGCCCATGCCCTGGAAGGCCGTTTTCGGGGGCCGGTGCTGGAAAAGAACCTGCGCCTGATCGAGGCGGCGGCGGGCCAGGTCGAGGCAGGCCGCTGGCAGGAGCGCATCCATGCGGCTGCCGCTTGAGGGATCCCAGGCCATCGCCCGCGCCGTGGTGGCGGCGCGGGCCCAGGTGGTGGCGGCCTACCCCATCACGCCCCAGACCCACATCGTCGAACACATCGCGCAACTGGTGGCCGACGGGGCCGCCGCCTGCGAGCTGGTGAGCGTGGAGTCGGAGTTTTCCGCCGCCTCGGTGGTGCTGGGCGCGGCCATGGCGGGCTCGCGCGCCTACACCGCCACGGCGAGCCAGGGGCTGCTCTTCATGGCCGAGGCGGTCTACAACGCCGCCGGGCTCGGGCTGCCGATCGTGATGACGGTGGCCAACCGCGCGATCGGCGCGCCGATCAACATCTGGAACGACCAC
>JBBFMG010000078.1:0-9975 GCA_037478575.1 Burkholderiales bacterium
CTCCTCGGCCTCCTCCTGGCTCACGTAGAGGAGCCGGTCCACCCGGCTGGGATCGTAGATTTTGGGCAGGTATTCCTGGGGCCACTTGCGGATGCCCGGAATCTGGGCCCCTTCCTCCGGCTGCACGCCGATGATCTGGATGGCGGGGTTGCGTTCCTTGAGATAGCGGGAGCAGCCCATGATGGTGCCCGTCGTGCCCATGCTGGACACGAAGTGGGTGATGGTGCCCTGGGTGTCACGCCAGATTTCCGGGCCCGTGCCCTCGTAATGGGCCTGGGGATTGTCCGGATTGCCAAACTGGTTGAGGATGCGCCCCCTGCCCTCGGCCTGCATGCGGTTGGCCACGTCGATGGCCTCCTCCATGCTGCCCTCGCGTGAAGTGAGCACGATTTCCGCGCCGAAGGCGCGCATGATCTGGCGCCGCTCCACGCTCATGTGTTCCGGCATGACCAGGATCATACGGTAGCCGCGGATGGCCGCCGCCATGGCCAAGGCAATGCCGGTATTGCCGCTGGTGGCCTCGATCAGGGTGTCGCCGGGCTTGATCTCGCCGCGGGCCTCGGCGCGCATGATCATGGACAGGGCAGGACGATCCTTGACCGAGCCTGCCGGATTGTTGCCTTCCAGTTTCACCAGGATGGTGTTGCTGGTCTTGCCCGGCAGGCGCTTGAGCCTGACCAGCGGCGTGTTGCCCACGAAATGTTCGATGGTGTGAAACATCAGGCCTCCGAACGCTGCTTGACCGCGCTATCCCCCTGGTAGAGATGGTCGCATTCCGGCACCACGCCGGCCATGGTGACGCAATTCTTGCCATGGCTCTTGGAATGCTTGAGGGCACGCCAGGCGCGCGCATAGAACTCGGCGCGGGACTCACCGCCGATGTAGGTCGCGGCGCCGAAGCTCGCGGTCACGGGTTCCAGTACCGGCAGGATGAGCTGGCTTTCCAGCTCCATGCGGATGCGCTCGGCGACGATGATCGCGCCCATCTCATTGGTTTCGGGCAACAGCAGCGCAAATTCCTGGCCGCCGTAGCGCACCGCCAGATCCACGCCCCGTACCGCCTGCTTGAGCAGGGTGGCGATGTGCCCCAGGATCTCGTCGCCCACCTCGCGGCTGTAGTTTTCGTTGATCGCGGTGAAATTGTCGATGTCCATGAGCAGCAGCGCCAGCGGACGGCGCGAGCGCTCCCAGCGCCGGATCTCGTCTTCCATGCGCTGGTCCAGCACCGCCCGGTTGGCCAGCCCGGTCACGGTATCCAGCCGCTTCAGCTGGGCGATCTCCTCCAGGGCCTGTTGCAGCGCGTGGCTGCGCCGGGTGAGCACGCGCCGCACCTCGTCCAGTTCCTTTTTGGTCTGGGCAAGCTCCGCGTTCGTTGCCTCGAAGGCGCTGATGTCCATTTCCGCCACCAGAAACAGCAGTGTGTTCACGCGGTACACCCGCCCCGCGAAGGCGCGCTGCGGACCCTCGGGCGCACCGAGACGGATCAGTCCCTGATACACCAGCCCATCCCCTTGGGCGGGTGAGGCCGCCAGCAGGCTGAAACCGGGCTCGATGAAGCCGGCCGTCGGGGTGCCCTCAGTGAGACCCGCCAGGGTGGCGAGGAACCCCTCGTTGGCCTCGATGATCTGCCCATCCTCCGACAGGAGGACGAGCGCGACCGCGCGCAGCTCCCTGAGCCAGGGCGGCAGCAGCGCGAAACCCGGGTTCAACGGGGACTCCCACCATCACAGTTGCGGCCATAGACGTCATCGAAGCGCACGATGTCGTCCTCCTCGAGATAAGGCCCGCTCTGGATTTCGATGATCTGCAGCGGAATGCGCCCGGGATTCTCCAGCCGGTGGCGGTGCGTCTTGGGGATATAGGTGGACTGGTTCTCCTCCAGGTAGATTTCCGTCTCGCCATTGGTGATGCGCGCGGTGCCCGCCACCACCACCCAGTGTTCGGAACGGTGGTAGTGCATCTGCATGGACAGCTTGGCGCCCGGGTTCACCACGATGCGCTTGATCTTGTAGAACGGCCCCTCCTCCAGCACCGTATAGCTGCCCCAGGGGCGGGTCACGGTGAGATGGGTTTCCGCCAGGTGGGCGTGGCGTTCCCTGACCAGGGCCACCAGCTGCTTGAGATCCTCCACCCGTTCCCGCGGGCAGACCAGGGTGGCATCCCGCGTCTGCACCACCGCCAGACCCTCGACCCCCAGGGTGGCCAAAAGCCCATGCTCGCTCCAGAGCAGGTTGTCATGACTGTCCAGGGCGAGCACGTCACCCTGGATCATGTTTCCCTGCTCGTCCTTGTCCCGCTGGCGGTAAATGGCCTCCCAGGAACCCAGATCGCTCCAGCCCATGTCCACCGGCACCACGGCCACATCCGGTGTGAGTTCCAGCAAGCCATAGTCGATGGACACATCGGGCATGGTGCCGTAGATCTCGGCGGGTGCGCTGGTGCTGCCGTCCGCGGCCAGTTGCCGGGCCGCCTCATAAACCGCGGGCTGATGACGCTGCAGCAGTTCCAGGAAGCGGTCCGCCCGGAACACGAACATGCCGCCGTTCCAGAAATAACCCCCCTGCTGCAAATACTGGCGGGCCGTCTCCAGGTCCGGCTTCTCGACGAAACGGGTGGCCTTCTGCACGGCGGCGATGGGTCCACTCTCCCCGGCCGCGAGCGCCGGCCCCGCCTGGACATAGCCATAGCCGGTGGCAGGCTCGGTGGGCTTCATGCCGAACAGGGTGATGTAGCCCCGCTGGGCGCCGGCCTCCGCCGCCTCCCAGGCCTTGAGGAAGGCCTGGCCGTCCGCCACCGCATGGTCCGAGGAGAACACGCCGACGAGAGCATCCGGCGCCTCCTGGGCGATGCGCGCACAGGCCCAGGCAATGGCCGGCAGCGTGTTGCGTCCCATCGGCTCGGCCAGCACCCCGCCCGCCAGGGCCGGATGCACGGCGTGGAGCTGGCCGGCCACCTCGAAGCGGTATTCGTGCGAGGTCACGGTGAGCACGTGGGCCGGGTCCACCATGGGCAGCAGGCGGCGCAGGGTCTGCTGCAGCAGGCTCTCACCGCCGTTGAGACAGAGCAGCTGTTTCGGCTTGCTGGTGCGCGACAGGGGCCACAGGCGTGTGCCGGAGCCCCCCGCGAGCACGATGGCATAACGCTCGGCCGCGGGCAGACGCTCCGCGGCGGGATGCAGCTTGACGTTGCTGGCTGGCATGGCGTCCTCCTCCGCTCCCGGGACCGTGGCCGGGATCAAAACGATACCACAGTCGCCCGTAACCCTGGCCATCCGCCTTTTTCTGTTCTATGCAGAATCATGGAGGAACGGGCCGCTGCCAGCCGCCGCCTCATGGCGTGGCAGGCGGCCCGGGCCTTGCGGCGAGGACACGACAAATGGAACCAGGCGGCGCCGGCGATGGCCGGGGCCCGGCGGAAACAGGCATCAGCGCGACCCTGCTGGCCGCACTGGAAGCCTTGCGCGCGGAACTGGGGGAGACGGCGGAGGAGCTGATCGCCCTGCTGCGTGCGGCCGGCATCACCCCGGTGGCAGTCCCGTCGCAAGCCGCGCGGGATGATGGCGAGGCGGGCTGAACCCCGCCGCCTTGCCGCTACATGTGGTCGATGATGCTCTGTCCGAAGGCGGAGCAGGACACCTGGGTCGCACCCGGCATCAGGCGCGCGAAGTCGTAGGTGACGCGGCGCGCCTCGATGGCGCCTTCCATGCCCTTGATGATGAGATCGGCCGCTTCGGTCCAGCCCATGTGGCGCAGCATCATCTCGGCCGAGAGCACCAGCGAGCCGGGGTTGACGTAGTCCTGGCCGGCGTATTTGGGCGCGGTGCCATGGGTGGCCTCGAACATGGCCACGGAATCCGAGAGATTGGCGCCGGGCGCAATGCCGATGCCGCCCACTTCCGCGGCCAGGGCATCCGAGATGTAGTCGCCGTTGAGGTTGAGGGTGGCGATCACGTCGTATTCCTCCGGCCGCAGCAGGATCTGCTGCAGGAAGGCATCGGCGATGACGTCCTTGATCACGATGCCGTTGGGCAGCTCCATCCAGGGCCCCTCGCCGATGGGCTTCGCGCCAAACTCCCGCGCGGCGAGCTCGTAGCCCCATTTCTTGAACCCGCCCTCGGTGAACTTCATGATGTTGCCCTTGTGCACCAGGGTCACCGACTTGCGGCCATTGTCGATGGCATAGCGAATGGCCTTGCGGATCAGGCGCTCGCTGCCTTCGCGCGAGACGGGCTTGATACCGATGGCGGAGGTTTCGGGGAAACGGATCTTGCCGCCCACGCCCATTTCCTCCGTGAGGAAGGCGATCACCCGGCGCACCGCCTCGCTGCCCGCCTCCCACTCGATGCCGGCGTAGATGTCCTCGGTGTTTTCGCGGAAGATCACCATGTCCACCTTTTCCGGCGCCTTCACCGGACTCGGGACGCCGCGAAAATAGCGCACCGGGCGCAGGCAGACGTAAAGGTCGAGTTGCTGACGCAGCGCCACGTTGAGGGAGCGGATGCCGCCCGAGGTGGGCGTGGTGAGCGGCCCCTTGATGGACACCACGTATTCCCGCGCGGCCTCGACGGTCTCCTCGGGCAGCCAGACATCCCCCCCGTAGAGGCGGTTGGCCTTCTCACCGGCATAGATTTCCATCCACTGGATGGCGCGCCGGCCGCCGTAGGCTTTGGCCACGGCCGCATCCACCACCTTTTTCATCACGGGCGTGATGTCCACGCCGGTGCCATCGCCCTCGATGAAGGGAATGATGGGCCGGTCCGGCACGTTCAGGCTGAAATCGGGATTGACGGTGATCTTTTCGCCCTCGGCGGGCACCTGGATATGGCGGGTCATGGGTTCATCCGGATAAAAAACGGATCTGGCCGGGGCGGCCGATCCAGTCTATGCTGCGCGGCCGATGCCGCGTCTGATCCTGCTCAACAAGCCCTATGGCGTGATCTGCCAGTTTCGCCCCGACGGACTGCACCCCACGCTCAAGGACTACGTGCCGGTGCCCGGCGTGTATCCCGCGGGCCGTCTGGACACGGACAGCGAAGGCTTGGTCATTTTAACCGATGACGGCCGGCTCCAGCACCGCATCACCGATCCCCGCCACAAACTGCCCAAGACGTACTGGGTGCAGGTGGAGGGCATTCCGGATGACGCGGCCCTTTCGCGGCTCGCCAAGGGCGTGCCCCTGCGGGATTACATCACCCGTCCCGCGCGGGTGGCACGCATGGACGAACCGGCCGGGTTGTGGCCGCGCGATCCGCCCATCCGCCAGCGCCGACACATTCCCACCAGCTGGCTCACCATCACCCTGCGCGAGGGCAAGAACCGCCAGGTGCGCCGCATGACGGCGGCGGTGGGTCACCCCACCCTGCGGCTCATCCGCTGGTCGGTGGGGGAATGGACCCTGGCGGGCCTTGCGCCCGGCCAGTGGCGCGAGGTGCCGCCGCCCGGGCCCCGGCGGCGGCCCGGCGGCGGGTAGAATAGCGCCTTGCGCGCGGACTCCCCATGCACGAGTGGCAACAACTGTTCAAGATCACGGTGGCCCTGCTGGCCATCGTCAATCCCTTCGGCGGCATTCCCGTCTTCATCGGCGCCACCCAGGGCTGGCGGCCGCGCGAGCGTGCCCGCACCGCGCGCACCGTCGCCCTCACCGTCTTCTGCGTGCTGGCGCTTGCGGCCTTCACCGGCGACCGGCTGCTGGATTTCTTCAATGTCAGCATCGGTTCCTTCATGGTGGGGGGTGGCATCCTGATCCTGCTGCTGGCCATCTCCATGCTGCAGGCCAGGGAGAGTCCCATCCGCCAGACGCCGGAGGAGGCGGTCGAGGTGGCCGACCGTCAGGCGGTGGGCGTGGTGCCCCTGGGCGTGCCGCTGCTGGCCGGACCCGGCGCCATCTCCAGCGTGATCATCGCCGCCCATCAGTTCCGCCACGGTGATTTCCTGGGACACGTCATGCTGCTTGTGCCCATCCTCGTGGTCACGCTGGTGGTGTGGGGCGTGTTCCTCCTGGGCAGCCGCATCGCCCGGCGCCTGGGCCGCACCGGCCTGAACATCGTCACCCGCCTGATGGGTCTGGTGCTCGCCGCCATGGCGGTGGAAACCATCGCCCGCGGCCTGATGGAACTGTTTCCCAAGCTCGCGTGAGTGCCATGATCTGGAAACCCCATGTCACCGTGGCCGCCGTCGTGGAACAGGACGGCCGTTTCCTCCTGGTGGAAGAAGAGGCCGGCGGCCAGCTCGTGCTCAACCAGCCTGCCGGCCACTGGGAACGGAACGAAAGCCTGGTCGAAGGAGCCGTGCGCGAGACCCTGGAGGAAACCGGCTACGATTTCCAGCCCAGCGCGCTGGTGGGCATCTACCGGTGGCCCCATCCCCAGAAGGAGGTCACCTACCTGCGTTTCGCCTTCGCCGGCCGCATCACCGGTTACCACCCGGAACGGCCGCTGGATGCAGGCATCCTGCGCCCGCTGTGGCTCACGCCGGAGGAACTGCTGGCCAATCAGGCGCGACACCGCAGCCCGCTGGTGGCGCGCTGCGTGGCGGATTATCTCGCCGGCCGGCGTTATCCCCTCGAGCTGCTCACCCACTTCGACTGAACATGCGGCCCTTATGTCTTCTCCTGCTGGCCCTGCTGCCGGCGGCCGTTAACGCCGATGAGCAGGTGGACATCTGCTACAACTGGGGCTGTCAGACCCGCGCAGTGGTCGTGTTCGACGTCAACGACCTGCTGCGCATCGCCGACCTGTTCGAGGGGGCCGACACCCCCGCGCTGGAGCGGAGCGCGATCCAGCTCGCCATCGGCCTCATGGAACGCCTCGCCGGCGAGCAGACGCCCACCCGCAATGACCGGGGCGGCAATCTCGACGACGACGGCGTGGAGGGGCGCATGGACTGCATCGACCATTCCCACAATACCACGGCCTATCTGCGTCTCCTCGAACGGCGGGGCCTGTTGCGCTTCCATGAAGTGCTGGAGCCGGTGGAGCGGGCGCCGTGGCTTTTCGACGTGCACTGGGCGGCGCGCATCCGCGAGCGCGCCAGCGGCGAGGAATACGTGGTGGATTCCTGGTTCTTCGACAACGGCCAGCCGGCGGCGGTGTTCACGCTGCGGGAATGGAAGAGGGGAGCCCAGCCCCATGGCTGAGCGTGTCGTGGTGGGCATGTCCGGGGGCGTGGATTCCTCCGTCGCGGCCCTGCTGCTCAAGCGCCAGGGCTACGACGTGGTGGGCCTGTTCATGCGCAACTGGGAGGACGACGAGGAATGCCCCGCGCGCCAGGATTTCCTGGACGTGCTGGCGGTGGCCGACGTGATCGGCATCGAGGTGGAGGCGGTGAATTTCGCGCGGGAATACAAGGAACGGGTGTTCAGCTATTTCCTGCAGGAATATCAGGCCGGCCGCACCCCCAACCCGGACGTGCTGTGCAACTCGGAAATCAAGTTCAAGGCCTTCCTGGAGCACGCCCTCAGCCTGGGCGCGAGCCGCATCGCCACCGGACACTATGCGTCGGTGCGGCAGCGGGACGGCCTCTTTGAGCTCGTCAAAGCGCGGGATGCCGCCAAGGACCAGACCTATTTCCTCTATCGCCTGAACCAGGCCCAGCTCGCCCGCACGCTGTTTCCCCTGGGCGGGCTGCTCAAGAGCGAGGTGCGCGCCATCGCCCGCGAGGCAGGCCTGCCCACCCACGCCAAGAAGGACAGCACGGGCATCTGCTTCATCGGCGAGCGGAATTTCCGTGAATTCCTGGCGCGCTATCTGCCCCGGCAGCCGGGGGACATGGAAACCCCGGACGGCCGCTGCGTGGGCCGCCACGAGGGCCTCATGTATTACACCATCGGCCAGCGTCAGGGACTGGGCATAGGCGGGCCCGGTGCCCCCTGGTATGTGGCAGGCAAGGATCTCGCCCGCAACGTGCTCATCGTGGTGCAGGGCCATGACCATCCCCTGCTGCTCCGGGACCGTCTGGAAGCCTCCGCGCTCTCCTGGATCGCCGGCACACCGCCCGACCCCATGCACGCCTACGGTGCCAAGACCCGCTACCGCCAGGCCGATGCCCCCTGCCACATCGAGCACCTCGCGGACGACCGCCTGCGCCTGCGTTTCGCCAGTCCCCAATGGGCCGTGACCGCCGGCCAATCGGTGGTGCTGTACCGGGACGAGGTCTGCCTGGGGGGCGGCATCATCCAGTGAGGGCGCCATGGCCCTGAACCCCGAGCCGGAGTGCTGGAACTGCCGCCACTTCCGAACCGATGCCAGGTGCAGGATATGCGCGCTGCACCAGGTGGTGCTGCCCATGGAACGGGGGCCGCACCTGGTCTGCACCCGCTGGCAGCATCCCGGTGATGGGCGCGGTGCGGTGGTGTGGTGGCGCAGGCGCTACCTGCGCTACGACAGTCTGCTCTACCGCTATGCCCCCTTCGGCGCGGAAATACCGCGGCCGGTGGCACCCTTCCGTGCCCTGCCGGTGGCTAGCGGCGTGCGCTGAGGCGCTGCATCATCCCCGGACGCGGGCTGGCCGTGTAGCCCTGGCCAAAGGCCAGCACCGACAGGCGGGGGAAGGCCTGCAGCAGTTCGTTGCGCCGCAGCAGGAAATCCGGGTTGGTGGGACGGCCGAAGGCCTCGTTGCCCACCATGAAGGTTTCGTAGATGAGAAGCCCGCCCGGGGCCAGGGCCGCCTCGATCCGGCCAAATAACGGCCGATGCAGATAGCAGGTGACGACGATGGCGTCGAAGCTCTGCTCCCGGTAGGGCCACGCCCCCTGCTCCAGGTCGGCGCAGCGCAGGGTGATGCCGGGCAGGCCCGCCAGCGCCGCCAGCGCCCCGGCATCGCGATCCACCGCTTCCACCGCGAAGCCCTGGGCCGCCAGCCAGCGGGCGTGGCGCCCACTGCCCGCGGCGAGATCCAGCACCCGGGCACCACGGGGCAGCAGCCGCGCCCAGCGCACCACCCACGGCGAGGGTGGCAGAGCCTCTCCACTCACGGCGTGCCGCCCCGGGGACCCCGCCGGCGCGCCTTGGCCTGATAGCAGGCCTGGTCCGCCTGGTGCACGAGCTCGGTGGCGGTGAGATCCGGATCGACCATCACCACGCCGCCGCTCATGCCCACGCGCAACACGTGTTCGCCCCAGGGCAGACAGAACGCCGAGACGGCCCGGCCCAAGTCCACCACGACGGCCTGAGCCTGCTCTGGCTGGTGGTCCGGCAACAACAGACCGAACTCGTCACCGCCCAGCCGCGCCAGGGTCGCCCCTTCCGGCAGCCGGGCCTGCAGGGTGCGGGCCACACCCTTGAGAAGCTGGTCACCGGCCTCGTGACCGTGGCGGTCATTCACGGGCTTGAACTCGTCGAGATCCAGGTAGGCCAGTGCGTGGCGACCCTGCCCCTCCCGCGCCCGCTGCATCAGCTCATGCAGCCGGATTTCGAACATGCGCCGGTTCGGCAGGCCCGTGAGAACATCGTGGCTCGCCGCCCAGGAAAGCTTCTGCGCGGCCTCCTCCGCCCGCTGTCTGGCCTCGTGCAGCAGGGTCTCGTTGCGGATGGAACGGCGGGTGACATAGACGGCCGTGGCGAGCATGACGGCCAGGGTGAGCCCGGTGAGCAGCACCAGCAGCAGCCAGGTGCTGCGGTAGCGTGCGTTGGCATCGGCGAGCAGACGCTGGGTTTCGGCCCGCTCGATTTCCAGCATGCCATCCAGCGTCTCGATGAGACGTGCCTCCAGGGGCAGGATGTCCCGACGGATGATACGCGCGGCCTGGTCGGGGCGTTCCGCCATCATGGCGTCCAGCGCCTGTTCATGCAGCTTCTCGTCTTCCACGATCAGGGCGCGGGCGTTTTGCCACGCCTCACGCTGGGCCGGCCCGGGATCGAGACCCAGCAGGGTGTCCCGTGCCTGGATGAAGGTGAGTGCCATGCGGTCGTAGCGCAGCCGCTCCTCGTCCCGCTCGAAGGGATCATGCATGAAGAACATGCCCTGCAGGCTCGCCAGC
>JBBFMG010000079.1:0-9966 GCA_037478575.1 Burkholderiales bacterium
GGTTCCGTTCCACCGGCCACCCGGTCCCACACGCGACCTTCGTCGGTGGCTCATGAGGGGGGAGCCGGCCGCGGAAACACCGGGCAAAAGTCCCGCGCTGCAGGCATGCCCGGCGCCAACGGGGCTGGGGCGGCCCACTCCGGCAGCACCCACCCGCCCTACCGGAACCATCGGTGAACTGATAGCATCCCCTCCCCATGTCTGCCTGCCCATCGCTCCGTACCTCGCTCCGGCTTTTGCTGCTGGCCAATCTGCTCGTCTGGCTGCTCGCCTGGGCGCTTCCCGGATATGGGGCAGTGGTGAGCCTGACCGCCCCCAATGGCCGCGAGGCCACGGCCGATTACCGGCCCGGACGCGCCGATCTGCCCGCGGTGATGATCGTCCACGGCTTTCTCCAGACGCGGGAATTCTCCACCGTGGCGGCCTTGGGCAACACGCTGGCAGACGCCGGCTACACGGTGCTAGCGCCCACCCTCACCCTCAACGTCTCCCGGCGCAAGCGCAGCCTGCCCTGCGAGGCAGTCCACAGCCACACGTTCCAGATGGATGTGGACGAGGTCAGCGCCTGGACGGCATGGCTGCAGCGCAAGGGCCACCAGCGCGTGGTGCTCATCGGCCACAGCCACGGCGCCCTGGCCATTGCTGCCTATCTCGCGCAGCCTGATCCCGTGGTGAAACAGGCCCTGCTGTTGGGGCTCTACGATGCCGAGCCGGAATTCGGCCCGGGTGAACAGGCCCGTCTGATGCAGGATCTCCAGGCACGTGCGGCCCGTCAAGACCACTCCCTGGTGACCATCCCCTACACCTTCTGCCGGCGATACGTGGGCCCACCCGCAGCCCTCTTGAGCTACGTGCGCATCACGCGGCAACAGGTTTTGGACTGGCTCGCGGCCAGCCGCGTGCCGGTGACGGTGATCCTGGGCGCCCAGGACGATCGCGTGGCCCCGGACTGGCTGACAGTTTTGCGCCGGCAGCGCGTGGAAGTAGAAGTCGTGCCAGGCGCCAACCATTTCTTCGACGGCACCAGCGAGTTCGATCTCCACGACCGGGTGCTTGGCCGGCTCCAACGCAGCGCAAATTGATGGCACGCAAACCCCCCGCCAGAGGCGGCACCCGTCTGCCCACCGTGGGCCAGTACCTGCTGGGCTTCTTTATGCTGGTCGCCTTGCTGCTCGCCGTGTTCGCCGGTTTGATGTGGCGCGACCTTAACAGAGTGATGGCCGAGGCAAGGGTCAGTGACCAGGCAGCCGCCGTCCAGGAACTGGAACTGGCGCGCGCGAACCTGCTGCATCAGGTGGACGCCCTCGCCGCCGTACTGGAAGAATGGGACGAAGCGCGCGCGCAACTGGAAGATCCGTCCTACTACGCGTACTGGCGCGACAGCCGCGCCACGGCCTATGAGGATCTGCCCCTGCGCCCACAGGATCTGGAACTCTACGATGCCCAGGGGCGGGCTCTCACCCGGGAGGTACGCGGCAACCTGCCCGCGCGACTCGAGCCCCAGCACATCCAGCCCTGGCTCGCCCGTGACGGTGACACGCTCCATGCCTACTTCGCGCTGCCCCTGCGGGATCCGGGCGACCAGCGTCTGCTGGGATACGCGGCGATGCGCTTCGCGCTGCCCGCTGCCCTGTCCCAGGTGCGCGCTTTTCGCCATCTGGACATCACCACGCTGGAGATAGCGGTCGCGCCGGGCACCCGCGTGGCCCTGGAAGCGCTCGTGAACCGTGCCCATTTCCGTCCCCAGCCCAACCCTTATATGCAACGCCTGGAGGTACTCGCACGCCAGGCTGGCTACCAGCTCGCGCTGGGGTTGCTGGCGGCGCTGGTGCTCGCCTACTGGCTGCTGCGCACCATCGTGCTGTCCCCCTTGCGGCGCCTGACTTCCCACGTGGATGCTCTGCGCGCAGGGCGGGCCAATCTGCTGGCGAATGAAGCAGGCGGCCTTCGGGTTCGCGAGATGGAACTGCTGCGCCAGGCCCTCAACGACTACCAACTGCGTCTCGAGCAATTGCATGGCGATCTCGCCAACAAGAACAAGGAGCTCTGGCGCATGGCCCATCACGACCCGCTGACCGGCGTGTTCAACCGGCGCGCCCTGGAGGACGACTGGCGTCAGATGCTCGCATCGGCCGGCAGCCAGCAGCTGCCGGTAAGCCTCACCCTGTTCGACTGTGATCACTTCAAGGCTATCAACGACACCTATGGCCACCACGTGGGCGACGAGGTGATCCAGGCGCTGGCCCGCTGCCTGAAATCGGCCCTGCGCGGCAATGACCGGCTCTACCGCCTGGGCGGCGACGAGTTCGCCACCGTCCTGTGGAATACGCCAGCCGAAGAAGCAGCGCGTCTGGCCCAGCGTTGCCTGGAGGCGGTGGCAGGCCAGGATTTCACGGTGCACGGCGTGAAGGAACCGGTGCGCATGAGCGCAGGCATCGCCGAGGCGCGCAGTCTGGACGAGAACACCCGGCTGGAGCTGCAGCGGCGCGCCGATCTGGCCATGTATGAGGCGAAACGTCCGGGCGCCAGCAAGATCGTGGTGTATTCCGAAACCCTGGAGGACCGGCAGGCCCTGCTGTCCCATCCGGAAACCCATGCCGTCTGGCGCGCCATGCGGGAGCGGGAGCGTCTGGAACTCCACTACCAACCGGTGTTCGATGTCGCCACCGGCGCGCTCTCCCATTACGAGGCGCTGCTGCGCGTACGGGACGGGGAACGCCTGGTGCTGCCTTCGGTGATCCTGCCGCTGGTGGAAATGCGCGGCTGCGAGTGCGAGCTGGATCTCGCCGTGCTGGACCGCCTCGAGCAGGACCTGAAGGCCGGGCGCATTCCGGCGGGCACCGGCGTGGCCTTCAACGTTTCCGGGCCAGGCATCGTGCAGAGCCGGGTGGTGGAGCGTGTTCTCGCCCTGGCCAACTTCCTGTCCCAACACCGGCTCGTGCTGGAAATCACGGAAACCTCCCTCATTACCCGCATCACCGAAGCCTCGGATTACCTGGGGCGGCTGCGCGAGGCGGGTTTCGCCATCGCCCTGGATGATTTCGGCAACGGCTACTCTTCTCTGCGCTATCTCGCCCACATGCCTGTGGATTTCGTCAAGTTCGACCGGGAACTGGTCCACTCTCTCACGGGACGGGATCGTCAGGCCGTGCTGGTGAGGGATCTGGCACGGCTGATCTCGGACGCGGGTTACCGGCTGGTGGCCGAGGGCATCGAATCGGACGAGATGCTGGCGGCCGTCAGGGCAGCCGGTTTTCACCAAGCCCAGGGCTATCACCTGGGCCGGCCCGCGCCCCTCGGCTAGGGCACTAGCTCCACCTTGACCGCGATGCGCGTGTCACGGGCCTCACGTCCCCGCGTGGCATAGGCGATGCCCCGGCCATCTCCTTCCGCGGCAGCCGTTACGCCGCCCAGCTCGATCCATTCCCCCAGCCGCCCCGAGACCGTGGTGGCAGCGGCCTCGGTCGCCACACTCTGCCCGCCCGCGAGCCGGCTGCGCCGGGGATGGATGTCCAGCAGCACCTGGTCACCGGCGAGCCGCGGCACCACGTCGAAACCGGTGTCCACGTCGCGGTAGTCGTTGGTCTCCTGCACTACCGTACGTCCCCAAGCATCGCGTGTCACCACCTGGGTGCGGTAGGGCACGCTCACGCCGGTGCGGATAAAGGCCCGGTTGCCCTCCAGCACCTGGATGCGCTGCTCGTCCTGCCGTTCCGTCTGGTCACGGCTGGACCAGACACGCGCCTCCACCCCGCCGCCCGGCCCCACCGTGCCCGAGACGGCACCACCGGTATCCTCTCCCGAGGCCGCAGCCCCCATGCGCACGGTGATCAGCAGGCGCCGGGGTGCGCTGTCGAGGCTGGCGATGAGCTGACGGATCTGGGCCAGGCGCTCGGGCGTGGTGCGCACGATGAGCTTGTTCTGCATGCCCGTCACCACGTCCCCCGGCCCAACCAGCGGCTTGACCAGGGGAATCACCTGCTCGGCGCTGCGCCAGTTGAGGGGAATCACTTCCAGCCGTTCCTGGGCCTGGGCTGCAGCGGTCACAAGCCATGCCACCAGAGCCGTCCGCCACACCTTCATGTCTCGTCTCCTTCCTGCCGTTCGAATTGCGCACACACGGCCGCCACCAGGGCCGGCAGCGCCGCGCGGAGGGTCGCGTCCAGGCCGAAGCCGGCGCGTGGGCTGGCGATGGCCAGCCCATACAGCACCCAGCGCCGCGGCCCCCGCCCCAGCCGGCGGCTCAAGGCAAGCGCCTCCGCCAGTCCAAAACCGTGGGTGGAAGTATGGCGCGCCACCTGGCGCAGCACCGCCTCTTCCTCCAGCCGGTGCAGGGTGCCGGCGGGGGCGCCGCTCACCACCGCATCCACCAGGATCACCTCGTCCAGTCCCTCCAGGGCCTGCACCAGGCGTGCACCGGGCCGGTCCAGCGTCCACACCGGAATGCCCAGCGGCGCGAGTCGCGCCTCGATCAGGGGCGCCGCCGCGAAACCAAGGGCATCGTCGCCAAAGGGCGAGCCCACGCACACCACGGCACGCTTCATGACCGCTCAAGTCGCAAGCGCAGGAAATGGGTGGCGCAGGAGATGCAGGGATCGTAGTTGCGGATCACCTGCTCCGCGCGCAGACGCAGGGCCACCTCGTCACGCTCCAGGCCGAAGGCCGTGAGATTGGCGGCGAGATCTTCCTCGATGCGTGCCTGGTTCTGGCTGGTGGGAGGCACGATGCGGGCTTGCCGCACGTATCCCGCCTCATCGAACACGTAGTGGTGCCAGAGCAGTCCGCGCGGTGCCTCGCTTGCGCCGAAGCCCTCCGCCGCCCGTGGCCTCACCGCGACGGCGGGCTGGCCGGTCTCCCGGTAGTGGGCGAGCAGGTCGATGGCCTCGCGCAGGGCAAACAGGATTTCCACCGCCCGGGCCACCACGCTGTGGTACATGTTGCGCGACGGCCAGCGGATGCCCGTGGCAGCCGCCCGTTCCCGCACGTCGGGCGGCAGCTGCCCGAGGTGCAGGTTCAGGCGGGCCAGGGGCCCCACCAGATAGGGTCTGCCCCGCAGCAGACAGTGCAGCGCAGTGGAATGGGGCACCTGCCGTTCCTCGAACACTTGGGCAAAGTCGGCGATGGGAATGTCGAGTGCCCGGTCGGAGACGATGCGCTCGCCCATCATGGGGTAGCGCCCGCTTTCCGCCAGGCTCACGCATTCGAAATCCTGTTCGTCCTCCGGCAGGGGCAGCGCCGCGCACCAGCCCACCAGCGCCTCCGCCTCGGGCAGCGCCTCGATGAGCCGCTGGCGCAGGGTTGCGGCCTCGGCAGCTGTGGGACTGCGGTGAAAGCCGCCCACACACACGCCCACCGGATGCACGGACCGCCCGCCCAGGAAGCGGATGATCTCGTTGCCCAGTGCCTGCAGACGCAGGCCGCGCCGCACCGCCTCCGGCTCCTTTTCTGCCAGCGCGATGACGCTGTCGCAACCAAAAAAGTCCGGCGCCGCCAGCAGGTGGATGTGCAGCGCGTGGGATTCGATCCATTCGCCGCAATAGAACAGGCGCCGCATCGTCTCCACCCACGATGTGACTTCCACACCAAAGGCCGATTCGATGGCGCGCACCGCGCTCATCTGATAGGCCACCGGGCAGATGCCGCAGATACGGGCCACCGCGTCCGGCACGTCCTGGAAGCTGCGGCCTTCCAGCAGTTTCTCGAACAGCCGCGGCGGCTCGTAGATGTGCAGTCGAAGCGCCGTGATGCGCCCTTCCCGAATGGCCAGGTCCAGCGCACCCTCGCCTTCCACCCGGGCGAGCACCGGCACTTCGATGCGGATTTCACGCCGTTCCGTCATGGTCCTCCCCTGCCGCCTGCCGGAAGGCGGGCGCCCCTGCGGCGATGAACAGGAAGCGCCGCCGGGCCTCTTCGGCAGCCAGCCCCAGCGCCTGGAACCGCGCCAGAAGCGCCGCGCCGTTGACCTGTTCGGCCGGCCCGAAGCAGCCGTAGCAGGCACGCCCCTGGCCAGGACACAGGGCGCCACAGCCGCCATGGGTGACCGGCCCCATGCAGGCTTCCCCCTTCACCACCAGGACACAGGCATGGCCGGCGCGCTTGCATTCGAGACACACGGGGTCGGTCTCGCTGCGCGGCCGCACGCCCAGCAGCAGGTCTGCCATGGCCGCCAGCACCTGGCGCGGGGACACCGGGCAGCCCGCCAGTTCCAGGTCCACCCGGACATGAGCGGACAGGGGCGTGGACGTATCCAGCGCCGAAAGGAACGCCGGGCGGGCATAGACTGCCGCGAGCCAGTCCCCACCCTGCATGGACCCGTTGCGCAAGGCCTGGATGCCCCCTGCGGTGGCGCAGGCCCCCATGGCCACCAGGTAGCGGCTGCGTTGGCGTATGGCCTGGAGGCGGGCCACGTCGTGGCCGGTGGTGATGCTGCCCTCGACGAAGGCAATGTCCGCTTCCGCTTCGGGATCGACGATGCCTGCCTCCGCGAAGTGCACGAAATGCACCCGGCGCGCGAGGGCCAGCAGGGCTTCACCGGCATTGAGGAAAGCCAGCTGGCAACCGTCGCAGGAGGCGAACTTGTGTACCGCCACCCGTGGTTTGTCCATCAGAATCCCCGTATCCCCAGCAGATCCCGAACCTCGGCGAAGCTGAACACCGGGCCGTCGCGGCAGACGAAATGGCCGCCGATCTGGCAGTGGCCGCAGTGGCCGATGCCGCACTGCATGTTGCGCTCGAGAGACAAATAAAGTGCCCTGTCAGGCAAGCCCTTTTTCAGCAGGATGCGCGCCGCCGCCAGCATCATGCCTTCCGGCCCGCACATCATGGCAATGGTACGGTGCGGGTCGGGCGCAGCCCGTTCGATGAGTTCCGTCACCGGCCCCACGTGCCAGGGCCAGGGGCCATGCACTGCATTGGCCGCCACGTGCACCTCGGTGTTGGGCAGTTGGGCCCAGGCCTCGTACTGGTCCCGGTAGATGAGATCGTCGCTGTGTTTCACCCCCTGGATGATGGTGAGCCTGCCGAAACGCCGCCGACGGCGAATGACGTAATGGATCACGGACACCACGGGCGCGCAGCCCAGCCCACCAGTGATGACCAGGACGTCCCGTCCCTCTGCCTGCGCCAGCGGCCAGCCGCGTCCATAAGGCCCGCGTATGCCCACGCAGTCGCCCTCCCGCAGGGCGGCGAGACCCTCGGTGACGCGCCCCACGCGGCGGATGGTGTGGTCGAACACCCCTTCCGTCTCCGGATCCGAGACGATGGAAATCGGCACTTCCCCCACGCCGAACAGATACACCATGTTGAACTGCCCGGGGGCGAAGCGGTAATGCTCCCGCATGCCGGTCTCCTCGAAACGCAGGCGCAGGGTGAAGATGGTGTCCGACTCCTGACGCCGCTCCAGGATGCGCGCCGGGTGCGGGACGTAGGGATTAGACATCATGGCCTGCCTCCCCCAGCAGGGCCGCCACTTCCTCCGTGAGGTCGATGCCCACCGGGCACCAGGTGATGCAGCGGCCACAGCCGACACAGCCGCTGCGCCCGAACTGCATCTGCCAGCCGGCGAGCTTGTGGGTGAGCCACTGGCGGTAGCGGTGGCGAATCTCCGGGCGCACCTGGAACCCGTGCAGCCAGCCATGGCCTGCACTGAAGCAGGAATCCCAGTGCCGTTGGTGCAGGGTGACCGCATTGTCCAGGGCGGGCACGTCCTGCTCCGCGTGACAGAAGCAGGTGGGGCACACCTGGGTGCAATTGCCACAGGCCAGACAGCGCGCCGCGACGTCCTCCCAGCGGGGATCATCGAGCCGCTGGTAGAGGCGACGCAGGTGTTCGGCCGGCGGCAGCCGGCGCCGCTGGCCGGCCGCCGCCTGTTCCAGCGCCCGCGCCGCCGCGGCTGTCTGTTCCGGGGTGGCCGGCGCAAGGGCGAGTGCCAGCAGCAGCGTCCGCCCTTCCCCGCTGCCTGCCTGGGCGAGGAAGCCATCATCCAGTTCCGTGAGGGCGATGTCGAACCCCGCCTCGGCACGCGGCCCGTCGCCCGTGGCCGCGCAGAAACAGGTCTCGGCAGGATGGGTGCAATTCACGGCGATCACCAGCATCTCCTCGCTGCGTGCCGCGTAATAGGGGTCGGGGTGATTGCCCGCGAGGAAATGCCGGTCCTGGATGGCCAGCGCCGCCAGGTCGCAGGCACGCACCCCCAGAAAGGCCAGGGGTCGCGCAGGCGGCCGGATGGCCTCCACCTCGAGACAGCCCTCCACCCGGCGCGTCCGCCACAGGGGCTCATGCGGGGCGAACAGAAAGGGTTTGATGGCCTGCGGGCCATTGGCCCAGGCAAAGCAGCGCGTCCCCCCGTTTTCCGCGAGCCGATAGCGGCCGGGCCCCTGGGTGTCCTGCCAACCCCAGGGCAGATCCGCCGCACTCGTGAGGGTATCGTAGGCGATCACGCCCGCGCGCACCTGCGGCCCGATCACCTGAAAACCCTGCCCGGCCAGCAGCCGGATCAGATCGTCGAGGCGCCCGTGGGGCAGAAACTGCAAGCCGTCCATGATTCCATCATCCCCTGCCCGTCTGACCCAGTGATGACATGGCGCGACTCAGTCCCGTCCCGAGCGCCAGATGGAAAACACCAGCCAGATGCTGTTCATGACCGCGAGCACGAAACCGAAGAAGCCCAGCACCGGCATGCCGAAGATCTTCGGCCCGCCCTCGATGGTCATGACGATGGAGGAACCGATGATGAGGCTCGCGGTGAGGATGCCCAGAGTCAGGCGGCTGGCGCTGCGGTCGATGCGGTTGCCGAAACGCTCCAGCCGTTTGAGATCCAGATCGATGTGGGCACGCCCCTTGCGCAGCTCCTTGAAGAAACGCGAAAGATCCCGGGGCAGCCCCGCGAGCAGACCGGCCATTTCCCGCACGCCATGCTCGGCGCGCTTGGCCATGGCCTGGGGCGAGTAACGCAGGGGCAGCACCTGACTCATGAAGGGTTCCACATGCTCACCCATGTCGAATTCGGGGTCCAGCTGGCGCCCCAGCCCTTCCAGGGTGATGAGGGCCTTGAACAGCAGGGTGAGGTCCGGCGGCAGGACCAGATGATGCTCCCGCATGATGGCGGTGAGTTCCGACAGCAGCCGCCCCATGCTGATGTCGCGCAGCTGCACGCTGGAATAGTTGAACACGAACTCGATCAGGTCCGAGGCCAGACGCGCCTCGTCCACCGGGCCATCCCCGCTCCACTCCAGGATCACTTCCAGAAGGGCACGCTCATCCTTGCGCAGCAGGGCCAGCAGCAAATCCGTGATCTCGTTGCGCCGCTGGGTGGTGAGCATGCCGGTCATGCCGAAGTCGATCAGCCCCAGGCGGTGGCTCGGCAGGTAGAACACGTTGCCCGGGTGGGGGTCGGCGTGGAAATAGCCGTGGATCAGGATCATCTTCAGCACCACGTTGGCGCCGCGCACCGCGAGCAGGCGCCGGTCGAGCCCGGCGGCATCCACCAGATCCAGCCGGTTGCCCGGGATGCCCTCGATGCGGTCCTGGACGTTCATCACCGCGCTGGTATAGTCCCAGTAGACGCGCGGGATCACCACCGTGGGATCGTCGGCGAAGAGTTCGCCGAAGCGTTCCACCGCGCGCGCCTCGGCGGCGAGATCCAGCTCCCGGCGCAGCGACTTGGCGAACTGCTGCACTACCCGCCGGGGCTGGTAGCGGCGCGATTCCGGAATTTCGGATTCCAGCACGGCCGCCAGATGGCCCATGATGCGCAGGTCGGCCTCCACCCGAGGCACGATGCCGGGACGGCGCACCTTGACCACCACCGGCGTGCCATCGGGCAGCAGCGCATCGTGGACCTGGGCAATGGAGGCCGCTGCGCGCGGTTCGGGCTCGATGGCGGCGAACACCTCCTGGGGCGGACGCCCCAGCGCCCGGGTCATCTCCGGCAGCAAGGCCTCGAAGGGCATCGGCGGCACCTGATCC
>JBBFMG010000080.1:0-6164 GCA_037478575.1 Burkholderiales bacterium
GCAGGTAGCCGTGGCGTGACGGTAGTATATAATCGTCCGGGATGCGACAGTTAACCTGGGCCAGACCGGCGTCGGTATTTTCTGCGCGTTGAGCGGATATCTTGCATTTCGCGGTGACCAGTCCCGGCCATGGCAATGGCTGAAGCGACGGCTCGAACAGCTGTTTCCAGCATATTGGGTGGTGACGATTGCAGGCTTTGCACTTACCTGGCTGGTTGGTGGCAAACAGATCAGTTGGTCACTCTTTATTTCGCAGATGCTTGGTACCGGATATTTCACCCACGGCTGGGCCTTGGTTAATGTGGTGTCCTGGTTCATCTCGCTGATACTGCTTTGCTACCTGTTGGCCGCGGTGGCCAAGCATTCTCACCGAGCTCAGATGGTTTTGGGCGTTGCCGCTCTCATTAGCGGCGGATTGCTCTTAGCCAAAGCCGAGGTGGATCTCAGTAGACATGTCTTCACCTTTGCGCTTGCAGGAATCATCGCCATACGCGGGGTGACGCAACTCGCGACCGTCGCGCTTGTCGGCATCCTCTTTACGTTGGCGCTCGTGGCGTCCGCACAATTCGCTTATGCCGCCTTGAGCCTCTCGTTTCTCGGTGTCGGCTTGGCGTGGCAGGCACCGGCAAGTGTCATGATCCGACTCGCAAGTGGGTATACCTATGAATTTTTTCTTGTGCACGGCTTGTTTCTTGTAGCGTTCACACGTCTGATGCCTACGCCGGTAATTGTGAGTATCCTGCTTGCGGTGTTCGTCGCGGCGGTGGCCGCGTTTTTCCTCAGACCATTCGCTCGAATGCTTGCCTCAACCCTGAGCAAGCGCATCAGAGCGATGCCGCCGAGGGTGTAAGCCGATGCGCATCCTCCACGTCTTCGACCATTCGCTGCCCCTGCACTCGGGCTACACCTTTCGCAGTGCGGCCATCCTGCGCGAGCAGCGGGCGCTGGGCTGGGAGACCTTCCACCTCACGGGTCCGCGCCAGAAAGGCTGCAGCGTGGCGGAGGAGGAAGTGGAGGGGCTGCATTTCTTTCGTACCGCGCCGCCCGCCAGCTCCATGGGGCGCCTGCCGGTGCTGAACCAGCTGGCGGACATGCGCGCGCTGGAACGGCGCCTTGGGGCGGTCATCGACACCGTCCGTCCGGACATCGTGCATGCCCATTCGCCCCAGCTCAATGCCGTGCCGGCCATCAGGGCCGCCCACGCCCGGGGCATACCCGTGGTGTACGAGGTGCGGGCCTTCTGGGAAGACGCGGCGGTGGATCACGGCACCACCAGCGAGGGCAGCCTGCGCTACCGTCTTTCCCGCGCCATGGATACCTGGGCTTTCCAGCATGCCGACGCGGTCACCTGCATCTGCGAAGGGCTGCGCGCCGACATCGTGGCGCGCGGTATCGCCCCGCACAAGGTGACGGTGATACCCAATGCAGTGGACATCGAAAGGTTTCCCCTGGGCGGGCCGGCGGATGAGCAACTCAAGGCAGCCCTCGGCCTTGCCGGGGCGCGGGTGCTGGGTTTCATCGGTTCCTTCTACGCCTACGAGGGGCTGGATTTGCTGCTGGCCGCGCTGCCACGCATTCTCGAGGACGCGCCGGATGTGAAGGTCCTGCTGGTGGGCGGCGGGCCGCAGGAAGGCAACCTGAAACGCCAGGCGGAAAGCCTGGGGGTCGCGGAACGCGTGGTGTTCACGGGCCGCGTGCCCCATGGAGAGGTGAACCGCTACTACGACCTCATCGATCTGCTGGTGTACGCCCGCCACCGTATGCGCCTCACCGACCTGGTGACACCGCTCAAGCCGCTGGAAGCCATGGCCCAGGGGCACCTGTTCGTGGCTTCGGATGTGGGCGGGCACCGGGAGCTCATTCGTCACGGCGAGACCGGCTGGCTGTTTCCCGCCGATGATGCCGCCGCCCTGGCGCGTGCCGTGCTGCACGCTTTTGCCCACCGCCACCGTTGGGACGAGATGCGTGCGCGGGGTCGCCGCTTCGTGGAAACGGAGCGCAACTGGAAGGCCAGCGTGGCGCGCTATCGCCAGGTGTATGAAGACGCACGGAGACACCGCCATGGCTGAGGGCCCGCGCCTGGTGGTGTTTTCCTCGCTGTTTCCCAGCAGCGTGCAGCCCGCGGCGGGACTGTTCATCCGCGAGCGCATGTTCCGCGTGGCGCGCCACCTGCCCCTGGTCGTGGTGGCGCCGGTACCATGGTTTCCCCTGCAGGGACTCATCCGCCTGTTTAGGCCCGGTTACCGGCTGATGCCGCCCCGGCACGAAACCCAGCAGGGCATCGAAGTGTGGCACCCGCGCTTTCTCGCGGTGCCCGGCCTGTTCCGCAGCTGGGATGGCTTCATGATGGCTTTATGCAGCCTGCCTTTGATGGGGCGTCTCAAGCGGCAATTTGGTTTCCAGCTCATCGACGCCCACTTCGCCTGGCCCGACGGCTACGCCGCGACCTGGCTCGGCCGCTGGCTGGGCGTGCCCGTCACCATCACCCTGCGCGGCACCGAGGTGCCCCATGCCCGCCATGCGCTCAAACGCCGGCGCATGATTTCGGCACTGGAACGCGCGGCGCGCGTGTTCAGTGTGGCCGAGGCCCTCAGGCGCCATGTGGTGAACTTGGGTGCGGCGCCGGACAAAATCGAGGTCGTGGGCAACGGGGTCGATACCGAAGTCTTTCATCCGGAAAACCAGGACGAGGCGCGGGCGCGGCTCGGCCTCGCCGCGGACGCGAAAGTGCTGGTTTCCGTGGGCGGGCTGGTGGAACGCAAGGGTTTCCATCGCGTGATCGAAGTGCTGCCCAGCCTGCTCGGGGAATTCCCGAATCTCGTCTATCTCATCGTCGGTGGTGCCTCCCCCGAGGGCGACATGCGCGCCGAGCTGGAACAGCAGGTGGCCCGGCTGGGCCTGGGCCCGCACGTGCGCTTCCTCGGAGTGGTGCCGCCGGGGGAACTGCGCTGGCCCCTTTCCGCGGCCGATGTGTTCGTGCTCGCCACCCGCAACGAAGGTTGGGCCAACGTGTTCCTGGAGGCCATGGCCTGCGGTCTGCCGGTGGTGACCACCGACGTGGGGGGCAACCGGGAAGTGGTGCGCGACGAAAGCCTGGGCATGGTGGTGCCCTTCGGCGACCCGGATGCATTGGCCACGGCGCTTGGAAGGGCCCTTCGCCAGCAATGGGATCGCGCGCGCATTCGTGCCTACGCGGCGGAGAACGCCTGGGACAACCGCGTGAGAACGCTCGTCACGCGCTTCCGGGAGCTGGCAGCGGCATGAGCGACGCCTACACCTGGTTCGCAGCCCATGTGCTGTTTCCCGTGCATGAGCGCCTGAAAGGACACGATACCGTGGCCGTGCGCCGGGAGCTGGAGCGGAGCCAGTGGTGGCCGCGGGAGAAAATCGGCGCGCTGCAGCTGGCGCGCCTGAAACACCTGCTGGCGCGTGCCCAGGCGCACGTGCCCTATTACCGGGAGCTGTTCCGGCGCCTGGGCTTCGATCCGCAGACCGTGACGAGCCCAGCCGACCTGGCACGGCTCCCATTCCTGACCAAGGCCGACATCCGTGCCCATCTGGAGGCGCTGAAGGCCGACGATGCGCGGGGGCTGGCGCGGTTCAATACCGGCGGTTCCAGCGGCGAGCCCCTGATTTTCTACATCGGCCGGGAGCGTGTCTCCCACGATGTGGCGGCGAAGTGGCGCGCCACCCGCTGGTGGGGGGTGGACATCGGCGATCCCGAAATCGTGGTCTGGGGCTCGCCCATCGAGCTCACCCGGCAGGACCGGCTGCGTGCGCTGCGTGACCGGCTGCTGCGCACGTACCTCCTGCCTGCCTTCGAGATGTCGGAACCGAAGCTCGACGGCTATCTCGCCCAGATACGCCGCATCCGGCCGCGCATGCTGTTCGGCTATCCTTCCTCCCTGGCCCTGATTGCCCGGCATGCGGAAAAAAGAGGCATGGCGATGAACGACCTGGGCATCCGCGTGGCCTTCGTCACCTCGGAGCGGCTCTACGATGACCAGCGCGCAACCATTTCCCGGGTGTTCGGCTGTCCGGTGGCCAACGGCTATGGCGGGCGCGACGCCGGCTTCATCGCCCATGAGTGCCCGGCAGGGGGCATGCACCTGACGGTGGAGGACATGATCGTGGAAATCGTGGGGGATGACGGCCGTGTTCTGCCGGCAGGCCAGCCCGGGGAAATCGTGGTCACGCACCTGGCCACGGGTGACTTTCCCTTCATCCGCTACCGCACGGGCGACGTGGGTGTGCTGGACGACCGGCCATGTCCCTGCGGCCGCGGCCTGCCGCTGCTCGCGGAAATCCAGGGCCGCACCACGGACTTCGTCGTGGCCCGTGATGGCACCGTCATGCATGGCCTCGCCCTGATCTACGTGGTGCGCGACGTGCCGGGCGTGGCTCAGTTCAAGATCATCCAGGAAAGCCGGGATCTCACCCGTGTGCTGCTGGTCACCGGGCCGGGGTTCGACGAAGCGTCCCTGGAAGGCATCCGCAGCGGCCTTGCCCGCCGCCTGGGCGAGGGTGTGACCATCGCCATCGAAAGGGTGGCGGAGATTCCCCGCGAAGCATCGGGCAAATACCGTTACATCGTGAGCAGGGTGACGCCATGAGGGATTTGCTGCTGGCAGTGGTGTTCTTCGGGGTGCTCTCCTTCGCCCTGTCGCGGCCGCACTGGGGCCTGTATCTGTATTCCTGGATCAGTTACATGAACCCGCACCGGCTGGCCTATGGTTTTGCCTATTCTTTCCCCTGGGCCTACCTGGCGGCGCTGGCAACGCTGGCGGGCGTGCTGTTTTCGAAGGAGCCCAGGCGCATGCCCTGGACCCGGGAGATGACGGTGCTTCTCCTGCTCGCCCTGTGGTGGACGCTGACCACCTTCTTTGCCTTCTATCCGGAGCTCGCCTGGACCCAGTGGGAAAAGGTGATGAAAATCATGCTCATGATCTTCATCACCCCCCTTGTCATCAACGACCGGCACAAGCTGCGTCTCCTGGTCTGGGTGATCGTCCTCTCCCTGGGGTTTTACGGGATCAAGGGTGGCATCTTCACCATCGTCCACGGCGGGGTGTATCGCGTCCAGGGCCCATCAGGCTCGTTCATCGGGGGCAACAATGAAATTGCTCTCGCCCTGCTCATGACCATTCCCCTCATGCGCTATCTGCAGCTCACGGAAAAGAGCCGCTGGATCCGGCTGGGGCTCACCGCGGGCATCGTGCTCACGGCACTCGCCGCGATAGGCAGCCAGTCGCGCGGCGCCCTGGTGGGGGCGGCGGTGATGGGCGCCATGTTCTGGTGGAAGAGCCGCAACAAGTTTGTCACGGCCTTCCTGATAAGCATTGCCGCGGGACTGGTCTGGCTCATCATGCCGCCCCAGTGGTACGAGCGCATGCAGACCATCGAAACCTATGAGGAGGATGCCTCCGCCCTGGGCCGCATCAATGCCTGGTGGACGGCGTTCAACGTGGCCAAAAACCGGATCACCGGCGGAGGCTTCGAAATGTTCCAGGCACCCACTTTCCAGCTCTATGCACCGGAGCCCGATCGCGTGCACGACGTGCACAGCGTCTATTTCGAGCAGCTCGGCGAGCACGGCTTTCCGGCGCTGGCCCTGTGGCTGCTGCTGGGCCTGCTCACCTGGCGCACGGGTTCATGGGTGATACGCCGTGCGAAAAAAGATCCGGAGCGCAAATGGGCGGTGGATCTCGCAGCCATGGGCCAGGTGACCATGATGGCCTACTACGCTGCGGGGGCCTTTCTGGGGCTGAGTTATTTCGACCTCTATTACCACGTGCTCATGCTGATCATCCTGGCCAAGGTGATCCTGCTCCAGGAGGAAAAGGCGGCGGCTCCCGCAGCAGCGCCGGTCAGGGGGAAAGGGGATGGGCGTGCAGCCACTGTTCCAGCATCATGACCACCCAGATCATCACCCCGTAGTAGCTGGCATGTTCGCTTTCGTGGGCGGCGATCAGGCGGTCGATGTAGGCTTCCCGCAAAATACCGCGGGCGCGGAAGGCGCGCAGGCTGTCCAGGGCAAGGGCGTGCAGGGCCGGGTCTTCCTTCATCCACACGCCGAAGGGCAGGCCGAAACCGTGCTTGCTCTTGGCAAGGATCTCGGCGGGCAGGAAGTCGCGCAGTGCCTCCCTGTAGAACCAGCGCAGGCG
>JBBFMG010000080.1:6174-9776 GCA_037478575.1 Burkholderiales bacterium
CCCCGCACCTTGTAGGAGGGGGGCAGTTTGGCGGCGAAGTCCACCAGTGCCTCATCCAGCATGGGGTAGCGGACTTCGATACCGGCCAGCTCCGTCATGCGGCCCACCTTGCGCAGATCGTTGTCGGCCAGGGTCTGCTTCCAGTCCAGGTGCAGCATGCGGTTGATGGGGTGACGGGCGCGTGTGCGGAAATAGGCCTCGCGCTGGATGGCCAGCGGGCGGTCCATATCGACGGTGTTCAGGAAGGCGGCATCGAAAATCGCCGGCAGGGGGTCGCGGTGCAGGAAGTTGTAGGTCTCCAGCCGCTCCGGCAGGGGGATGCGTGCCTGCTCCACATAGCTTTTGACCTTGCGCAGGGGCGCAATCGTGTCGGGCAGCCGACGGGCCAGTGGCTCCATCAGGCCGCTGCGCAGGCTGCGGGGCAGCCGCTGATAGAGCTCGAACACCATCTGCTTGGCGTAACGCGCATTGCCGCCGAAAATCTCGTCGCCCCCGTCACCGGCGAGCAACACCGGCAGCCCCGCTTCCCGGGCCCGCAGGGCGCAGTAATAGGTGGGCACGGCCGAGGCATTGCCGAAGGGCTCGTCGTAGGCGCGGGCGATGAGGGGAATGGCTGCGGCCACGTCAGCCGGCGTGACGTAGTATTCATGCGGCGTGAGACCGAAATGGCGCACCGCGATGCGGGCGTAGGCCATTTCGTCATAGCCTTCCGCGGCGAAACCGATGGAAAAGCTGTCGGCATGACCTGCCACGCGCGCCAGCATGCCGGCCACGGTGGAACTGTCCAGCCCGCCCGAGAGGAAGGCCCCTGCGCGATCGCTGCCCAGGGCGGTGCGCACGGCCTGTTCCAGCAGGGTGTGCAAATGCGCGGCCCGCTCGTCGAAGGCATCGGTTTCCGCGTCTTCCCAGGCGGCTTCCCAATAGAAGCCACGCTCGCTTCGGCCATCGCGCCAGAGCAGATACTGGGCGGGCAGAAGCTTTTCCACGCCGCGGTAGATGCTGCCGGGCGAGGGCACCATGTGGGCGTGGAGATAATCGAACAGACCCTGGGGCGAGAGTCGCACCCCCACGGCCGGATGCTGTGCCACGCTGTCCAGGCTGCGCCCGAACACCACACCCTGGGGAAGCAGGGCATAGCCCAGCTTTTCGATGCCCATGCGGTCGATGGCGAGCAGCAGGGTGCGCGTGCCCGGATCCATGAGCGCCAGGCAGAAGCCGCCCTGCAGCGCGCCGAGCACCTTCGTGCCCTGTTCCCGGAAGCCCTGGGCGACGGCCACCGCCGCGCCTCTTTCTGCAGCAATCGCCGCGAGGCTGGGCTCCGCGAATCGCACCCGGCCGTGGATCGCGACGACGGTCCCGCCGTGTTCCCCTGTCGTGGCCAGACCCAGCGGCGAATGCACGGCGAGCCCTGCATCCGGCCGGGCGAGCAGGGCCGGTGTTCCCGGCGCCATCCTGTCGAGCACCGCGCGTGCATCATCGGTGGCGACACTCAGCCAGCCGCAGAGCATGGAACCTCCCTTGCGATGGGGCCGTGTGCCACGACCCCGCGATGTGAAGGGGTGCGCGCCGTCCCCTGAATGAAGGACCCGATTTTGAGTGAATTCTGGTTGAAAGTCGATAAAACGCTGCGCCACCATGGGCGTGCCGCCCTGCGCGCGGGGCGCGGCCTCATGTGGGATCTCCTGCGCCCGCCGGCGGAGCGTCCCGTCATCGTCATCGGCTGCAGCCGGGCCGGTACCACGCTGGTTTACAAGACGTTTTCCGAATCCCGGGAACTGGGCACGCTGCAGCGGGAGACCCACGACTTCTGGATGGCGCTGCACCACCCGCGTGACCGCGCCTGGGATACCCACGCCCTGGATGCGCGCCATGCCTCGGCGGCGGACCGGGATTTCGTGACACGCTATTTCTACGCCTGGACCGGCCGCTCGCGCTGGGTGGACAAGAACAACCAGAACGGGCTGTGTGTGCCCTATCTGCAGGCTCTCTTTCCCGATGCCCATTTCGTCTTCGTGAAACGCAGCCCCGGGGACAATCTGAACAGTCTCATCGAAGGCTGGGGCAAACCGGAGGAGTTTGCCACCTGGTCCGACGAACTGCCGGCTGCCGTGGCCATAGACGGCGGACGCTACACGCGCTGGTGTTTCTTCCTGGCCGACGGCTGGCGGGCTTATACCCGTGCATCCATCGAGGAAGTGTGTGCCTTCCAGTACGAGGCCATCAATCAGGCCATCCTCGATGCCAGGGATGCCGTGCCTGGGGGCCAGTGGTCCGAGGTCTTCTACGAGGATCTGGTGCGCGATCCCGTCGGCGAATTCCGGCGGCTCTTCACCGAGGCCGGCTTGCGTTTCACCCCGGCGCTGGAGGCTCACTGCCGGAACGTGCTGGACACACCCTACAACGCCTTCTCGGCCATCCGCCTGGACAAATGGAAGGACGGGCGCAACCGGGACCGCATCGAGCGCGTCATGCCGCGGGTGGAGCCGGTGGCCCGGCGCATGGGGTACAGCGTGTGAAGGGATCCCGTTTCGCCGCCGCCTGGCGTGAACCCGCTTTCATCCGCCCCGTGCTGGTGCTGGAGAGCGACGACTGGGGAGCGGATGCGCCGGGGCGCGTGGCGGAACAGGCGGCGGCGCTGGAAGCTCTGGTGCGGCTGCTCACGGCCATCCGCGACGGCGCGGGACGTTCCGCCATCATGACCATCGGCCTGGTGGCGGGGATCATCGACCGGGACGCCTGGCGCCGGCACGGCCATTATCGCCGGCTCACCCTGGACCACCCTTCCCAAGTTCCGGTGCTTGCCGCCCTGCAGACCGGGGTGGAGGCGGGCGTGTTCGCCATCCAGTGGCACGGACTGGAGCACTACTGGCCCGAGGCGCTGGTTGCGGCCCGGGATGAGCCGCCCGTCGCGGCATGGCTTGCGGAGGAAGCGTCCACGGAGGCCCTGCCGGATGCGTTCCAGAGCCGCTGGGTTGACGGCTCGCGACTGCCAACGCCCCGCCTGCCCAGGGAGGCCATTGAACAGGCCGTGGCAGAGGAGGCGGCCCTGCTTGCGCAATGGTTCGGCGCCGTGCCCCCCGTGGCCGTGCCCAACACCTTCGTGTGGAACGACGACGTGGAATCCGCCTGGCACCGGGCCGGTGTGCAGTGGGTGATCACGCCCGGCTGTCGCTACAGCGGGCGCGACGCACAGGCGCGCCTGATTGCCGAGCGCTGCGGTCTGTACAACGGCGCCCCATCCCCCACCGGCGTGCGCTATCTGGTGCGCGACGTCTATTTCGAGCCCGCCCGCGGGCATGGCCGGGAAAGGCTGCTGGCCGGGCTTGCGCGAAAAATCCAAAGCGGGCGGCCGTGCCTGGTGGAAACCCATCGCTTCAACTACGTGGGCGAAGGTGCGCCCCGCGCCCGGGAGGAACTGTTGCGCGCCCTGGAGCAGGCGCTGCAGCGCCACCCGAATCTGCGCTTCCTGTCCAGCGCGGAACTGGGCGACGTGCTGGCGCGGCGCGACCCCGCGTGGGTGCGTGCGCCGGCGCCGGCGCAATGTTGGGCAAGGCTCGCCGCCCCATGAGCACCCCGCGGTTCTCGGTTGTCATTCCGGTGTT
>JBBFMG010000081.1:0-9529 GCA_037478575.1 Burkholderiales bacterium
CCGTGATGCAGATCCTGGCGGTGGATCTGGGCACCGATCTGCATCACGGTAAGCGGCAGGGGAATGGCGAACAGGGCAAAGGCGAGGTACGGCACGATCTCCGGAATATTGGAACTCAGGATGTAGGTCAGGAACTTGCGGATGTTGTGATACACCGCGCGGCCTTCCTCGATGGCGGCCACGATGGTGGCGAAATTGTCGTCCAGCAGCACGATGTCGGCCGCCGCCCGGGCCACGTCGGTACCGCTCTTGCCCATGGCCACACCGATGTCCGCGGCACGCAGGGCCGGCGCGTCGTTGACGCCATCCCCGGTGGCGGCCACCACATGGCCCTTGCGGCGCAAGGCCTGAACGATGCGCGTCTTCTGATCGGGACCCAGGCGCGCGAACAGAATCTCCGGCGCATCCAGGGCAAGTTGCAGCTCCGCCGCGGTCATGCGCGCAAGCTGTGTGCCGCTGATGACCCGCGCGTCGTCGCTGCTGACCAGGCCGATTTCCCGCGCCAGGGCAAGTGCGGTCTGGGGATGATCACCGGTCACCATGACCAGGCGGATGCCTGCCTCACGGCAGGTGTGGATGGCGGCGGGCACCTCGGGACGCGGCGGATCGCGTAGCGCCACCAGACCCAGGAAAGTGAGCCCGCTTTCCCACTCCTCCCGCGGCAGATCGGGCGGCAGAGGCCGCCAGGCGAGCGCCAGTACGCGCAGACCCTGCTGGGCCAGCCCTGCGGCGGCCTGCAGCAGCCTGGTTTGCGCTTCGGCATCGAGCATGCGCAGGGGGCCCTCGTCGGCGCGCTGGTTGCACAGGGGTAGCACGGTTTCCGGCGCCCCTTTGCAGTAAAGGACAGGGCCTTGTGCCGTGGCATGCACCGTGCAAAGCCGCTTGCGCTCGCTGTCGAAGGGGATGATGGCGCGCCGGGGCAGGTGCGGCGTGACGCCGCGTTCTTGCGCAAAACGCACCAGCGCCTGTTCCATGGGGTCGCCTTCGAGCACCGCCGTGCCGCCTTCGCGTACCTGCGCAAGCTCATGACAATGGGCTGCCACCTCGACAAGCAGCGGCGGCATGGGCTGCGCCGTGGCAGCGGCATGGGCAGCGTCGCCCAGGAACACCTGGGCCACATCCATGCGGTTTTCCGTGAGTGTGCCCGTCTTGTCGGTGACGATGACCGTGGCCGCGCCCAGTGCCTCCACGGCGGGCAGGTGTCGTACCAGGGCACGCCGGCGCGCCATGCGCTGGGTGGCCAGGGCGAGGGACAGCGTCACCGTGGGCAGCAATCCCTCCGGAACGTTGGCCACGATGATGCCGATGGCGAACATGAAGTCGGCCCAAAACGGCATGCCCGCTGCCCGCCCCACCAGAAAGCAGGCTATGCCCAGGACCGTGGCCAGCAGCGCCACCAGCCGGCTCATGCGCGCGATCTCGCGCAGAAGGGGCGAGGGCACGTCGGGCTCGGCCTGGCTCAGGTGGGCGATGCCGCCGAATACGGTGCGCATGCCGGTGGCGAACACCACGGCGGTTCCCTGGCCCGCGACGACCGTGGTGCCCGCAAGCACCACGTTCCGGCTGTCGGTGAGCGCTTCTGCCTGCGCAGGCCCTGCATCGGCCGCACGCGGCAGGGATTCGCCGGTGAGGACGGCGACGTTCAGGCGCAGTCCCTGTGCGGCGATCAGGCGCCCGTCCGCCGGCACGGCATCGCCGGCGGCGAGCTGGATCACGTCTCCCGGCACCAGTTCTTCGGCCGGGTGTTCCTCCAGCATGCCCTCGCGCCAGACCCTGACCCGGCGTGGCAGCAGCCGGCGCAGAGCTTCGAGGGTGCGTTCGGCGCGATATTCCTGCCAAAAGGAAAACAGGCCGTTGAGCAGAATCACGCACACGATGGCTACGCCGAGGCGGCCCATGCCCTGGCCCGGCATGCGCCATTCCGCGAAAAAGGCAAGCGCCGCGGCCACCCACAGGACCAGGGCAAACAGGTGCAGGAACTCACGCAGGAGATGCCAGAGGAGCGGCGCCCGCCGGGCCGCTTCGATCACGTTGGGACCGAATTCCATGAGGCGCCGTTGTGCCTCGGCGCGGGAAAGTCCGTGGGGCGTGGTGCCAAGGCGCGCGAGCACCTGGTCGGCATCGAGCTGATGGATGTTCATGGCGGGATGACGGGGGCGACATGGTAAACTTAGACCAAAATCGTTCCGCGCCCGAACCCATCGGCGCCCGAATCTTCCCAGGTGCATCTCCCATGTCCGGCAACACTCTCGGCAAGCTGTTTTGCGTCACCAATTTCGGCGAATCCCACGGGCCGGCGATCGGCTGCGTGGTGGACGGCTGCCCGCCCGGGATGGCCCTGTGCGCCGAGGACATCCAGCGCGATCTCGACCGGCGCAAACCCGGCACCTCGCGCCACGTCACCCAGCGGCGCGAGTCGGACACGGTGGAGATCCTGTCCGGGGTGTTCGAGGGCAGGACCACGGGCGCGCCCATTGCGCTGCTGATCCGCAACGAAGACCAGCGCAGCAAGGATTACGGCAACATCGCCGCCACCTTCCGGCCGGGGCATGCCGACTACACCTACTGGCAGAAATACGGCATCCGGGACTGGCGGGGCGGCGGCCGCTCGTCGGCGCGCCTCACCGCCCCCACCGTGGCGGCCGGCGCGATCGCGCGCAAGTGGCTCCACGAGAGATATGGCATCGTCATCCGCGGCCACCTGGCCCAGATGGGGGAGAAGGAGATTCCCTTCGTGAGCTGGGAGGAGGTGGACCAGAATCCGTTCTTCGCCCCCAACAACGCCATGGTGCCGGAGCTGGAGGCCTATCTGGACGGCATTCGCCGGGAAAAAGATTCCATCGGCGCCAAGGTGCGGGTGGTGGCCCACAACGTGCCGCCGGGATGGGGCGAACCCCTCTACGACCGGCTGGATGCCGACATCGCCCATGCCATGATGGGACTCAACGCCGTCAAGGGTGTGGAGATCGGTGCCGGGTTCCGCAGCGTCACCCAGCGCGGCAGCGAGCATGGGGACGAACTCACACCCCAGGGTTTCCTCACCAATCACGCGGGGGGCATTCTGGGTGGCATTTCCTCGGGGCAGGACATCGAGGTGTCGCTGGCCATCAAGCCCACCTCGAGCATCGCCATCCCGCGTCGTTCCGTGGATCTGTCCGGGGCGCCGGTGCAGGTGGCCACCACCGGCCGCCACGACCCGTGCGTGGGCATTCGGGCCACGCCCATCGCCGAGGCGCTGCTCGCCATCGTGCTCATGGACCACGCCCTGCGCCACCGGGCCCAGAACGGTGACGTGGTGCCGCCCACCCCGCGCATTCCGGGCGGGGCGGCTTGAGGGAGCAAGGTCCACGCGCCGCCGGGGCGGGCTGCGGGCCCATCCAGGCCTGCCCGGCGCCATGACCCGGCGTCGATTCCTCCATGCGCAGACCGTCCCCCGGACTTGCCCACGGCAGACTGCCCTACTGGGAGCTCTCGGGCTTCTATTTCTTTTATTTCGCCTTCGTGGGCGTGATTTCCCCCTACTGGGGCCTCTACCTCAAATCGCTGGCCTTCACCGCCTTCCAGATCGGCGTGTTGATGTCGCTCCTCTCCGTGATGCGCATGTTCGCGCCCAACGTGTGGGGCCATCTCGCGGACCGGGCTGGCAAACGCGTGTTCATCGTGCAGGTCGCCGCCTTCGCCAGCCTGGTCGCCTTCGCCGGCGTGTTCCTGGGCACCGGCTTCTGGCTGCTGTTTGCCTCCATGGCGCTGCTGAGTTTCTTCTGGAGCGCCTCGCTGCCCCTGGTGGAGGCCACCACCCTGAGCCACCTCGGGGAACGCACCGACCGCTACGGCAGCATTCGCGTCTGGGGTTCGGTGGGTTTCATTCTCGCGGTGGTGGGCGTGGGCATGCTGCTCGACCACATTGCCATCCACTGGCTGCCGGCCATCGTGTTCGCCACCCTGCTGGGCGTCGCCCTGTTCTCCCGCCACATTCCGGAAGCGGAGGTGATGCAGCACGCCCACGGACACGATTCGGTCTGGCAGGTCCTGCGCCAGCCGCGGGTGATGGCCCTGATCGCAGCCTGTTTCCTGATGTCCGCCGCCCACGGACCCTATTACACCTTCTACTCGATTTATCTCGAGTCCCATGGATACAGCAAGAGCGGCATCGGCTGGCTGTGGGCCCTGGGCGTGATTTGCGAGATCGGGGTGTTTCTCTGGTCGGCGCGCCTGTTTGCACGCTTCCCTCTGGAAACCGTGCTCAAGGCGAGCTTCGGCTTCGCGGTGGTGCGGTTTCTCATCATCGCCTGGGGCGTGGGCGAGCCCCTGCTCATCCTTTTCGCCCAGACCCTGCACGCGGCGACCTTCGGTGCCTATCACGCCTCGGCCATCGCCCTGGTGCACCGTTTCTTCCCGGGCCGCCTGCAGGCGCGGGGGCAGGCCCTTTACAACAGCATCTCCTTCGGCGCGGGGGGTACCCTGGGCAGCCTCTACGCCGGCTACAGCTGGGATCTCTGGGGGGCGGCGGTCACCTATTCCCTGGCCGCCGGCTGCGCCCTGCTGGCCCTGGTGCTGCTGCTCTGGCAACTCAAGCCCGCGCCGGCTTGAGGGCGCCGCCATCCCCTGTTGTCCGACACGTCCGACCGGCGGGCGCATTGCCCTTTGCCTGGGAAATCAGTACAATGCGACCCTTTTCCGGCTGGGCCGGGAAATTTCCAGCAACCTTGCCTGCTCCGCCCGCACCGCGGCAGGCTGCAACCCACAAGGAGCGTGCATGCGACATTACGAAATCGTTTTCATCGTTCATCCGGACCAGAGCGAACAGGTGCCGGCGATGATCGAGCGCTACAAGGCCACCATCACCGGCCGCAACGGCCGCATCTACCGCCTGGAAGACTGGGGCCGGCGCCAGCTCGCCTACCCCATCCAAAAGGTGCACAAGGCCCATTACGTGCTGATGAACATCGAGTGCGACCAGGAAACCCTGGACGAGCTGGAACACGCATTCAAGTTCAACGATGCGGTGTTGCGCCATCTGATCATCCGCATGAAGGGGCCGGTCACCGAGCCTTCGCCCATGATGAAGGAGGAGAAGGCCAAGGCCGTGCCCACCGGCGACAAGCCGGAGACCGCCGCCGAAGCGGCGCCCCCGGCCGGCGCCTGAAGTGGCGAGCAACCGGACGCGCATCAGCGGCCGGATCGTCGAGAAGGACAGCCTGCGCCACACACCGGCTGGCGTGCCGGTCCTGACCTTCACCCTGCTGCACCGTTCGGAGCAGCCGGCAGGAAAGGGCAGGCGCCAGGTGGAATGTGTGATCCCGGCCGTGGCCTTCGAGGCCCTGGCCCAAACCATCGCCCGCTGGCCGCGGGATGCGCAGGTGGAAGTGGAAGGCTACCTGGCGAGAAAGAGCCGCACGGACACGCAGCTGGTGCTGCACGTGCAAACCATCGAATTGACCGAATAGAGGTGAACCATGTCCCGGCAAATGTTCAAGCGTCGCAAGTACTGCCGTTTCACGGCGGAAGGCATCAAGGAAGTCGATTACAAGGATGTCAATCTCCTGAAGGACTTCATCAGCGAGACGGGCAAGATCATTCCCGCCCGCATCACCGGCACCAAGGCGCGCTACCAGCGGCAGCTGTCCACGGCCGTCAAGCGGGCGCGCTTCCTGGCGCTGCTGCCCTATACCGACCAGCACTGAGGAGTCGAGCCATGCAAGTGATTCTGATGGAGAAAGTCCACAAGCTGGGCCAGCTCGGCGATGTGGTCAAGGTCAAGGACGGTTATGCCCGCAACTACCTGATTCCCCAGGGTAAGGCCAAGCGTGCCACGGAGGCCAACATCAAGGCCTTTGGCGAGCGGCGCGCCGAGCTGGAGAGGCAGGAGGCGGAAAAGCTGGCCGCTGCCCAGGCCCGTGCCGCCCAGCTGGAAGGCATGGTCGTGGAAATCAGCCAGAAGGCCGGCGTGGACGGCAAGCTGTTCGGCTCCGTGGGGACGGTGGACATCGTCGAGGCCCTCAAGACCAAGGGCATCACCGTGGCCAAGTCCGAGATCCGCATGCCCGCCGGTCCGATCAAGGCCATTGGCGAATATCCGGTGGAGCTGGTCCTGCACACGGACGTGCACACGTCCATCACCGTGACCGTCGTACCCCAGTGAGCGCGAACGGGCGCCGGCAAAAAAGGGCTGCCATGCGCAGCCCTTTTTGCTGGGCGCGGGCTATACTAGTCCACCTCCGCCCAGGCTGACCCGGTCGCGAACGCGGCCGCTGCCGTTGCTTGTGGCGGCATCCCGGCCATTCCACCTCGCCTTCCGATTTCATGGGTGATCAACAGTTCGACGCCGTCAAGCTCCCGCCCCACTCCGTGGAAGCGGAACAGGCCGTGCTCGGCGGGCTTCTGCTCGAGAACAGTGCCTGGGAACGTATCGGCGATCTCCTCGGCGAGGAGGATTTCTACCGCTACGATCACCGTCTCATCTACCGCCACATCGTGCGGCTGTTGGAGGAAAACAAGCCGGCGGACGTGGTGACCGTGGCCGAGGCCCTGGAAAATGCCGGCGAACTCGCCACCGTGGGCGGGCTTGCCTATCTGGCCGCGCTGGCGCAGAACACCCCCTCCGCTGCCAATATCCGCCGTTATGCGGAGATCGTGCGCGACCGTTCCATCATGCGCCGGCTGGTGGAGGTGGGCACGGCCATTGCCGATTCGGCCTATGCCCCGGGCGGGCGCTCCGCCTCCGAGCTGCTCGACGAGGCCGAGGCCCGGGTGTTCCACATCGCCGAGATGGGCAACCGGGGCAAGCAGGGTTTCAGCGAGATCCAGCCCCTGCTCACCCAGGTGGTGGAACGGATCGACATGCTGTTCCAGCGGGAGAATCCCAATGATGTCACCGGCATTCCCACCGGCTACACCGACCTGGACCGCATGACCTCCGGTCTGCAGCCCGGTGATTTGATCATCGTCGCCGGGCGGCCCTCCATGGGCAAGACCGCCTTCTCCCTCAACATTGCGGAACACGTGGCCCTGGATGCGCGCCTGCCGGTGGCGGTGTTTTCCATGGAGATGGCGGGCACCCAGCTGGTGATGCGCATGATGGGTTCCGTGGGCAAGCTGGACCAGCATCGCGTGCGCACCGGCCGCCTGCAGGACGAGGACTGGCAGCGCCTCACCTATGCCGTGGGCAAGCTCAACGATGCGCCCATCTACATCGACGAGACGGCGGCGCTGTCGGCGCTGGAGCTGCGGGCGCGGGCCCGGCGCCTGCACCGCCAGTGCGGTCGCCTGGGCCTGATCGTGATCGATTATCTGCAGCTCATGTCGGGCAGCGGCCAGGGCGAGAACCGCGCCACGGAAATTTCCGAGATCTCCCGCTCCCTGAAGGCCCTGGCCAAGGAACTGGATGTGCCGGTGATCGCGCTGTCCCAGCTCAACCGCAGTCTGGAACAGCGTCCCAACAAGCGGCCGGTGATGTCGGACCTGCGCGAGTCCGGTGCCATCGAGCAGGACGCCGACGTGATCCTGTTCATCTACCGCGACGAGGTGTACAACCCGGAGACGCCCGACAAGGGGATCGCCGAGATCATCATCGGCAAGCAGCGCAACGGCCCCATCGGCACCGTCAGGCTCGCTTTCCTGGGCGAGTACACCCGCTTCGAGAACCTGGCCCACCCGGGCTCCTACTGACCGCACCGGGGTGTCCGCCGCGGCCGCAAGCCCTTCGCGTTTTCCCGTGTCCCGTTTGGCTCCGTCCCGTCCCCTCACCGCACTCATCCACCGCGAGGCGCTGGTCCACAACCTGCGCCGCGCGCGCGCGGCTGCTCCAAACGCCCGCATCCTGGCGGTGGTGAAGGCCAATGCCTATGGTCATGGCCTGCTCACGGTGGCGCGTGCCCTGGCCGAGGCCGATGGCTTCGGCGTGCTGGGGCTGGAGGAGGCGGTGCGTCTGCGCGAGGCGGGCTTTGCCCATCCCATCGTGCTCCTGGAAGGGCCGTTCGCCGCCGCGGACGTCACCGAGGCCGCGCGCCTGGGGCTGACCCTCGTGGTGCACAGCGAGGAGCAGGTCGCCATGCTGGAAGCTGCCTCCCCGGCCCGCCCGCTGGACGTGTTCCTCAAGGTCAACACCGGCATGAACCGGCTGGGATTCGCGCCAGAGGCCTTCGCCACGGTGCGGGCGCGCCTGCGGGCCTTGCCCGCGGTGGGCCGGATGACCGCCATGACCCACTTCGCCACGGCGGACGAGCCGGCCGGCCTGGGCCGCCAGTTCGAGGTCTTCCGGGCCCTGATCGGCCCCACCATGCCCTTCAGTGCCGCCAATTCCGCTGCACTCCTGCGCCATCCGGAAACCCATGGGGACTGGGTGCGTCCGGGCATCATGCTCTACGGGGCGTCGCCCTTCGAAGATGTCCCCGCGGCGGTCCTCGGTCTTCAGCCGGCCATGACCCTGGTCTCGCGCATCATCGCCGTGCAACGGCTGCGGCGCGGCGACGCGGTGGGGTACGGTGCGACCTTCGTGGCGGAGGGGGACATGCGCGTGGGCATCGTCGCCTGCGGCTATGCCGATGGCTATCCCCGCCATGCCGGCACCGGCACGCCGGTGCTGGTGGCGGGGCAGCGCAGCCGCACCCTCGGGCGGGTTTCCATGGACATGCTGTGCGTGGATCTCAGCCATCTGCCCGAGGCCGGTGTGGGCACGCCGGTCACCCTGTGGGGGCAGGGGCTGCCGGTGGAGGAGGTGGCGCGCGCCGCCGGCACCATCAGCTACGAATTGCTCACGGGACGCGCCGAGCGCGTGCCCCTCAGGGAGGCCTGAGCATGGCGAGGCAGCGCACCGTCCACGTCTGCACCGAGTGCGGTGGCCAGAGCGTGAAATGGCAGGGGCAGTGCCCCCACTGCGGCGCCTGGAATACCCTGGTGGAAACCGTGGGCGAAACGCCCGCGGCCGCTGGCCACCGTTATCGGGCCCTGGCTGCCGACGGCCGGCTGCAGCGCCTGGCGGAGGTGCAGGCGGCGGAGGCACCGCGCTGGCCCACCGGTGTGGCGGAGCTGGACCGCGTGCTGGGCGGTGGACTGGTCCCGGGCGCGGTGGTGCTCCTGGGGGGCGATCCGGGCATCGGCAAATCCACCCTGCTGCTGCAGGCCCTGGCCCACATGAGCGGGAGCCGGGAAGTGCTCTACGTGAGCGGCGAGGAGTCGGCCCAGCAGGTGGCCCTGCGCGCGCGGCGCCTGGCGCTGGACGCGACACGGGTCACCCTGCTGGCGGAAATCACCCTGGAGCGCATTCTCGCGACGCTCCAGACCCACGCGCCGCAGGTGGCGGTCATCGACTCCATCCAGACCCTCTATTCCGAGGCCCTGCAGTCGGCGCCCGGCAGCGTGGCCCAGGTGCGGGAATGCGCTGCCCAGCTCACCCGCCACGCCAAGCAGACCGGCACTGCCATCCTCCTCGTGGGCCACGTCACCAAGGAAGGCGCCCTGGCGGGCCCGCGGGTGCTGGAGCACATCGTGGACACCGTGCTCTATTTCGAGGGCGACACCCATTCCAGAA
>JBBFMG010000082.1:0-9508 GCA_037478575.1 Burkholderiales bacterium
ACTTCCGCGTCCAGGTTCAGCCAGTAGTGGTAGGACGGCAGGTCGAACTCGCACACCCCACCCGGAATGCAGGCGCGCTGCTTGATGCTCATCACCCATTCGTTGTCGCGCAGGTGCTGGCCCAGCTTGCCCGGCAGGGTCTGCAGCTCGGTCACGGTCCGGCTGATCCTTTGCAACACTTCGTCCAGGGTGTCCTGCTTCACCCCCGGGTTGTGGCGCAGGGGTTCCAGGGTGGCCTTTTGGCGCTCCAGCTCCTGGATCAGGTCCGACTTGAGATCGCCCCGCGCCACCTCCAGCGCCTCGAACAGGGCCAGCATGGCGGCATGGTGGTCCAGGGCTTCGTCCCGGGCCGCGAAGTGTTCGAAGCGGGCGAACAGATCCTCGAGCCGCATCAGCGTCCGGATGCGTTCGTTGAGAGGATATTCGTAGACGATCACGAGAAAGCCCGCCCGGAAATGGGGTATTCTGGACCAGAAGCCCCGAAAATACAAACCGGGCGGGCTCAACGACCGGCGGCCAGGGCGCGGTAGCGGGCGTCCAGTGCGCGGACGCCTTCCTCGAGGCGGGCGAGGTCGCCGTCGTTGCTGAGCACGTCGTCCGCGGCGGCCAGCCGGGTGGCCCGGCTCGCCTGGGCTGCCATGATTGCCAGCACTTCCTGCCGGGACAGGCCGCTGCGCGCCATGGTCCGGCGCACCTGCTCCTCTTCCGGACAGTCCACCACCAGCACCCGCTGCACCCGCTCGCGCCAGCCCGGCTTTTCCACGAGCAGGGGCACCACCAGGATCACGTAGGGGCCTTGGGCGACGGCGAGGGCACGGTCCACCTCCTCGCGGATCAGGGGATGGAGCAGGTCTTCCAGGCGTTTACGGGCGGCCGGGTCGGCGAACACCCGGCGGCGCAGGGCGGCGCGGTCGATTTCCCCGGCGGCATCCAGCACCTGCGGGCCGAAGGCGGCGACGATGGCGGCATGTCCCGGTGCGCCGCGGCGGGTGAGGGCATGGGCGATCGCATCCGTATCGATGATGGTCGCCCCCAGTTGGCGGAAACATTCCGCGACGGTGCTCTTGCCGCTGCCGATGCCGCCGGTGAGCCCGATGACCAGGGGCATTACGGCTGGATCAGATAGAAGCGGGTGAGGGACTCGCCCCAGAACAGGGCCACCAGTCCCCCCGCCGCGAGATAGGGACCGAAGGGAATGGGCACGTGGCGTTCATGCCGGGCGAACAGGATGAGGGCGATGCCCACTGCCGCCCCCACCAGGGAGGCAAGCAGCACGACGGCGGGCAGCATCTGCCAGCCCAGCCAGGCCCCCAGGGCCGCGAGCAGCTTGAAATCGCCGTAGCCCATGCCTTCCTTGCCGGTCACCAGCTTGAACAGCCAGTAGATGGACCACAGGGACAGATAGCCGGCCATGGCGCCGATGACGCTGGAGGCAAGACTGGTGAACAGCCCCGACAGGTTCACGCCCAGCCCCAGCCACAGCAGGGGCAGGGTGAGATCGTCCGGCAGAAGCTGGGTGTCGAGATCGATGAAGGTGAGGGCGATCAGGGTCCAGACCAGCACCAGCGCCGCGGCCGCCTGCCAGCCGAAACCGAAATGCCAGGCGGTGTAGGCGCTGAGCAGTCCGGTGAGGGCTTCCACCACGGGATAGCGCAGACCGATGGGGGCGCGGCAGGCCCGGCAGCGGCCGCGCAGCCACAGGTAGGAGAGGAGCGGAATGTTTTCCAGCACACCGATGCGGTGGCCGCAATGGGGACAGGTGGAGGGAGGCAGGAGGAGGTCGTAGCGCTCGCCCGGCTCCACCGGTCGTCCTTCCAGTTCGGCGCACTGGCGCCGCCAGGCCCGTTCCAGCATGCGCGGCAGGCGGTGGATCACCACGTTGAGGAAGCTGCCCACCACCAGCCCCAGGACCGCGCAGGTGGCGACGAAGGTCCAGGGGCTGTGGGTGTAGAGACCGGCGAGGTTCATGCGCCGCCCCCGGGGTGCGGCGCAAGCGGCGGCAGTGCGGGCACCGGTGGCCTGCCGGACTCAGACCGCCTGGCCCATCTTGAAGATGGGCAGATACATGGCGATCACCATGCCACCGATGAGCACACCCAGCACCACCATGATGAGGGGCTCCATGAGGCTGGAGATGGCTTCCACCGCCTCGTCCACCTCCCGCTCGTAATAGTCCGCCACCTTGCTCAGCATGGCGTCGAGGGAACCGGATTCCTCGCCGATCTGGGTCATCTGGATCACCATGTTGGGGAACAGCTCGCTGTTCTGCATGGCCACGGCCAGGCTGGTGCCGGTGGCCACCTCGTTCTGGATCCGTTTGGTGGCCAGGTAGAAGACCCGGTTGCCGGCCGCGCCCGCCACCGAGTCCAGGGCGTCCACCAGGGGCACGCCGGCAGCGAACATGGTGGACAGGGTGCGCGCCCAGCGGGCGATGGCGGCTTTCTCGATCAGGGGTCCGAAGATGGGCAGCTTGAGGAACAGCCGGTCCATGAAGTCCTGCATCCTGGTGGACCGCTTCCAGGCGTAGAAGAAAGCCCAGATGCCGCCGAAAATGCCGCCGAAGATGGCCCACCAGTACTGCACGAAGAAATCGGAGATGGCGATCACCACCAGGGTGGGTGCGGGCAGATCGGCGCCGAAGCTCTGGAACAGGTCCTTGAAGGCGGGGATCACGTAGATCATGATCACCGCGGTGATGATGAAGGCCACCACGATCACCGCCGCCGGATAGAACAGGGCCGACTTGATCTTGCCCTTGATGGCCAGGATTTTTTCCTTGTAGGTGGCCAGCCGGTCCAGGATGGTATCCAGGATACCGGCCTGCTCCGCCGCGTTGATCAGGTTGCAGTAGAGCTGGTCGAAGTAGAGGGGATGCTTGGCGAAGGCCTGGGACAGGCTGGAACCGGCGGCGATGTCGTTGCGGATGTCGCCGAGCAGCTTCTGCACCGCCGGGTTGCTGTGCCCCTTGGCCACGATGTCGAAGGCCTGCAGCAGCGGCACGCCGGACTTCATCATGGTGGCGAGCTGCCGCGTGAACATGGTGATGTCCCTTTCGGTGATCTTGCGGCTGCGGCCGAAGGTGGACTGCTTCTTCACCTTGATGGGGTTGATGCCCTGGCGGCGCAGCTGGGCGTTCACGAACTGGGGCCCGGGCGCGCGCATGTCGCCCTTGAGCTTCTTGCCCTTCTTGTCCACGCCCTCCCAGACGTAGGTGAATTCTTTGACTGCAGCCTTGCGTGCGACGGCCATGGTTCACACCTCTATTCGTTGGTGACGGCTTCCACTTCCTCGAGGGAGGTGATGCCCGCCTTGACTTTGAGCAGACCGGACTGGCGCAGGTCCTTCACGCCCTCGCGCCGGGCCTGGTCCGCGATGTCATGGGATGTCCCGTTCTTCATGATGATGCGGCTGATTTCCTCGGAAATGGGCATGACCTGGTAGATGCCCACGCGCCCCTTGTATCCCGTGCCCTTGCAGTGTTCGCAGCCCACGTGGCGGAAGGGCTGCCAGCTGCCGTCCAGGTCTTCCTCCCGGAAGCCTGCGCGCAGCAGCGCCTCCGGCGGGATGTCGGCCGGCTGCTTGCAGTGGGGGCAGAGCCGGCGCGCCAGCCGCTGGGCGGTGATCAGGATCACCGAGGAAGCGATGTTGAACGGCGCCACCCCCATGTTCGCCAGCCGGGTGAGGGTGGTGGGGGCGTCGTTGGTGTGCAGGGTGGACAGCACCAGGTGGCCGGTCTGGGCCGCCTTGATGGCAATGTCCGCGGTTTCCAGGTCGCGGATCTCGCCCACCATGATCACATCCGGATCCTGGCGCAGGAAGGCGCGCAGGGCGGCGGCGAAGGTGAGGCCCGCCTTTTCGTTGACGTTCACCTGGTTGATGCCGGGCAGGTTGATCTCCGCCGGGTCTTCCGCCGTGGAGATGTTCACCCCAGGCTGGTTCAGGATGTTGAGGCAGGTGTAGAGGGAGACGGTCTTGCCGCTGCCGGTTGGACCGGTCACCAGCACCATGCCGTAGGGACGGTGGATGGCGGCGAGCAGGGCATCCCGCTGTTCCGGCTCGTAGCCCAGGGCATCGATGCCCAGGGAAGCGCTGGTGGGATCCAGGATGCGCATCACGATCTTTTCGCCGTACAGCGTGGGCAGGGTGCTCACCCGGAAATCGATGGCGCGGTTCTTGGAGAGCACCAGCTTCATGCGCCCGTCCTGGGGCACGCGCTTTTCGGAAATGTCCAGCTTGGAGATGACCTTGATGCGCGAGGCGATCTTGTCCTTGATGGCCAGCGGCGGACGCGCCACCTCGTAGAGCACGCCGTCCAGGCGATAGCGGATGCGGTAGAACTTCTCGAAGGGTTCGAAGTGGATGTCGGACACGCCGGAGTTGATGGCATCCAGCAGGATTTTCTGGATGTATCGCACCACCGGTGCGTCGTCGATTTCCGCCGCCTCGTCCTTGGTTTCGACTGCCGTGCCTTCCTCTTCCAGCAGGCTCGCTTCCACCTCTTCGCCCACCAGCTCGTTGAGCTTGTCCGTGGCGCTTTCGGTGACCTTGTCCAGCAGGCGGCCCAGCTTGTCGTCCTCCACCACGATGGGATCGACGATCATGCCGGTCTGGAACTTGATGTCGTCCAGGGCCTGCAAATTGGTGGGGTCGGACATGGCCACGTAGAGGCGCGTGCCCCGCTTGTAGAGGCCCACGGCCCGGCGCTCCTGCATCAGCCGGGCAGGCAAAAGGTCGCGCGGCAGGTGCTCCACGTCCAGCGCGTCCAGATCCAGCAGGGGATAGCCGAAGGTCTGGGCGGCGAATTCGGCGACGTCCACCGCGCTGAGCTTGCGGGTCTGCACCAGGGCGGTGACGAAGGAAACGTTGGACGCATTGGCCTGGGCCTGAATGGCTTCGGCATCGGCCTCGTTGAGCCGCCCATGCTGAACCAGGGTGCGGGCAAGGCCCGACAGGGCGGTGGAAACGGATGCGGCGGCCATGGCGTGTCGGTGACGTCCTTAAGACAACTTCATAAAGTCGTTAAATACTGCCCACGATCACTCTGTTTGTAAAGGCGATTTTTCCGCCTCACCAGCCTCCGGGGCGGGATGGATGCGCACCACCTTCACCACCCGGTCCTGGGTCTGGACGATTTCCAGCGGATGGCCGGCGATTTTCAGGCTGGTGCCGGCCTCCGGAATGTCCTGGAAATGTTCCAGGATCAGACCGTTCAGCGTGCGCGGCCCGTCCAGGGGGAAGTGGGTGCCCAGCTTGCGGTTGAGGTCGCGCAGGGCGGTGGCGCCGTCCACCAGCCAGCTGCCGTCCGGCTCGCGCTGGAATTCCGCGCCGCGGCTCGGCGTCTGGCTGGTGAATTCGCCGACGATTTCCTCCAGGATGTCCTCCACCGTGAGCAAGCCCTGCAGTTCGCCGTATTCGTCCACCACCAGCCCCACCTTGCGCCGGCTTTGCTGAAAATTCTGTAACTGGGTGAACAGCGGTGTGCCCATCGGGATGAAATACGGCTCGCGCAGGATTTTCTTGAGGCCCTCCCGGTCCACCGGTCCGGACTGGGCCAGATGCAGCACCTGGCGCACGTGCACCATGCCGATCACGTTGTTGAGCTCCCCCTGGTACACCGGCAGCAGGCTGTGGTGGGCGGTGGTGAGCTGGGCCCACAGTTCCTCTTCCGGGCTGTCCAGGTCGATGGCCTCGATGCGTCCGCGGGGGGTCATCACGTCCTCGACGCTGATGCGTTCCAGGTCGAACAGGTTGAGCAGGATGGTCTGGTGGGCGCGGGGAATGTAGCCGCTCGCCTCCAGCACCAGGGTGCGCAGCTCGGCGAGGCTGAGCTTGTCCCGTTCCGCCGTGTGGGGCTTGAGGCGCATCAGCGCGAGCAGCGCCCGCACGAACAGGTTGACCACCCACACCGCGGGATAGAGCAGGGTGGACAGGGGCCGCAGCACATAGGCGGCGGGGAAGGCCAGGCGCTCCGGGTAGGCGGCGGCCAGCACCTTGGGGGTCACCTCGGCGAACACCAGGATCAGGAAGGTGACCACCAGGGTCGCGACGGTCACCGCCAGCTCGCTGGAGCCCAGCAGCCGCACCACGATCACCGTCACCAGGGAGGCGGCTGCGGCATTGACCAGGTTGTTGCCCAGGAGGATCACGCCCAGGAGCTGGTCGGTGCGCGCGAGGAGCTGGCTGGCCAGGCGCGCGCCGCGATGGCCGTGCTTGGCAAGATGCCGCAACCGGTAGCGGTTGAGGGACATCATGCCGGTCTCGGACAGGGAGAAGAACGCCGACAGGGCAAGCAGCACTGCCAGCGCCGCGAGCAGTGCGCTTAAGGGAATGTCGTCCAAGGGTTCGGGACCGCGGGGAAGGGATGGCAAGGATTGTCGAAACCGCGTGCCGCCCTGTCAAGCCGGGCGCAGGTGCAGGCCGGCTCAGCCGCGGGCCGGCTGCTCGAACACCACATGGCCTTCCACCAGGGTCAGGCGCACCCGCCCCGGCAGGGTCTGGCCGAGAAAGGGGGTGTTGCGGCCCTGGCTTCTGAGCAGGCGGGCGTCCACCGGCGTTTCGCCCGCGGGATCGAACAGGCAGATGTCGGCCGGCAGCCCCGGCGCCAGCCGGCCGTGATCCAGGCCGAGAATGCGCGCCGGCAGGCTGGTCACCCGCGCCAGGGCCTCGGTGAGGGGCAGGCCGGTCTCCTGCGCCCAGCGCAGGGTGAGGGGCAGCAGGAGCTCCAGCCCGGTCGCCCCCGGCTCGGCTTCGCCGAAGGGAAGCTGCTTGGCATCGTCGTCCACCGGCGTGTGATCGGAGCACAGCGCGTCGATGGTGCCGTCGAGCAGGCCGGCGCGCAGCGCGGCGCGATCCGCGCGGCTGCGCAACGGCGGCACCAGCCGGCAGTTGGCGTCGAACCAGCCGATGTCCTCGTCGCACAGGTGCAGATGGTTGATGGAGACGTCGCAGGTGACGGGCAGACCGTCGTGGCGGGCGCGGCGCACCATGTCCACCGCCTCCCTGCTGGAGAGGCGGCACAGGTGCACACGCGCCCCGGTGGCGCGCACCAGGAGCAGGATGGTGGCCAGGGCCACCGTCTCGGCGCAGGCCGGAATGGGGCGCAGGCCCAGGCGGGTGGCCACCGGCCCGTCGTGGGCCACGCCGTCGCGGGCGAGATGGGCGTCCTGGGGGCGCAGCCAGACCGGCATGTCGAAGGTGGCAGCGTATTCCAGCGCACGCAGCAGCACCTGGGTATCCGAAAGCGGCGCATCCGCCTGGGAGAAGGCCACGCAGCCGGCATCGCGCAGCACCGCCATCTCCGCCAGCCGCTCGCCGGCGAGCTTCTGGGTCAGGGCACCCAGGGGATAGACCCGGGCGAGGTTGAGGCTCTTCGCCCGGTATTTGAGCATCTCCACCAGGCCCGGCTCGTCCAGGGGCGGATCGGTGTCCGGCGGGCAGACCAGGGTGGTCACGCCGCCGGCCACCGCGGCCAGAAGTTCCGATTCCAGGGTCGCCTTGTATTCCAGGCCCGGCTCGCGCAGGCGCGCGGAAAGATCCACCAGGCCGGGACAGGCGATCAGGCCGCTGGCGTCGATCACCCGGTTGGGATGGAAATCCACGGGGGCCTGCCCGAGGGCGACGATGCGCCCGGCGGCGATGCAGAGGTCCTGCACGGCATCCAGGCCGCTGGCGGGATCGATGACGCGGGCGTTCCGGATCTGGATCTTCATGCGCTGCCGCCTCCCGCCAGCAGGCTCATCACCGCCATGCGCACGGCGATGCCGTAGGTGACCTGGGGCAGGATCACCGCCTGGCGGCCGTCGGCCACCGCGGAGTCGATTTCCACGCCACGGTTCATGGGCCCCGGATGCATGACGATGGCGTCGGGCTTGGCGCGCCTGAGCTTGGCCGGTGTCAGCCCGTAGTGCTTGAAGTATTCGCCGGCACTGGGCAGGAGCGGCCCGCGCATGCGCTCGTTCTGCAGGCGCAGCATCATCACCACGTCCACATCCGCGATGCCCTCTTCCATGTCGTGATAGACCCGCACCCCCAGTTCCTCCACACCCTTGGGCAGCAGGGTGCGCGGTCCCACCACGCGCAGGTCGGGCACCCCCAGGGCCGTGAGAGCGTGGATCTCGGAGCGGGCCACGCGGGAGTGCATGATGTCGCCCACGATGGCGATGGACAGCCGGGTGAAATCCTTCTTGTAGCGGCGGATGGTGAACACGTCCAGCAGACCCTGGGTGGGATGGGCATGACGGCCGTCGCCGGCATTGATGACGCGGATGTGGGGCGCCACATGGCGGGCGATGAAATGGGCGGCCCCGGATTCCGCATGGCGCACGATGAACATGTCCGCCCCCATGGCGGCGAGATTGTCCACCGTGTCCAGCAGGGTCTCGCCCTTGCTCTGGCTGGAAGCTCCGATGTTGAGATTGACCACGTCCGCGCTCAGACGCTTGGCGGCGATCTCGAAGGTGGTGCGGGTGCGCGTGGAGGGCTCGAAGAACAGGTTGAAGATGGCCTTGCCCCGCAGCAGGGGAACCTTCTTCACCTCGCGTTCGTTCACGCCCACGAAGGATTCCGCGGTGTCCAGGATGGAGTGGATGAGGGCGGCGTCCAGGCCCTCGATGGTGAGCAGGTGGCGGAGCTTGCCCGTGTCGTCGAGTTGGGGATTCGGCGCCATGGAAAGTTTCGTCAGTGTCGCTTGTCGAGCAGACTCAGGCTCAAACGTCCCTGGGAATCACGGTCGAGTTGGATGTGCTGGTGCGGCGGCAGGGGGATCACGGCCCCCACGTACTGGGGCGCGATGGGCAGCTCGCGCCCGCCGCGGTCGATGAGCACCGCCAGCTCGATGGCGGCGGGGCGGCCGAAGTCGAACAGCTCGTTCATGGCCGCGCGCACGGTGCGGCCCGTGTAGAGCACGTCGTCCACCAGGATGATGTGGGCGCCCTCCACGGGAAAGTCGATGTGGGATGGCCGCACCTGGGGATGCAGGCCCATGCGGCTGAAATCGTCGCGGTAGAAGGCGATGTCCAGGGTGCCCAGGGGAATCTCCGGCCCCAGCAGGGCATTAAGCTTCTGGGCCACCCAGGCACCACCGGTGTGGATGCCCACCAGGGCGGTGCGGTCGGTGAGGTGATCGGCGATCGCCTCCGCCAGCCTGCGGATCAGGGCCTCGGCGTCAGGCAGCCCGGTGCTGGCGCTCATCGAAGAACCTCTGCAGGATTTGGCGCGCCGCCGCCTGGTCCAGCACTGCCTTGCTGCGACCGCGCCGGATGCCGGCCTCGATCAGATCGGTCTGCCCCGCTTGGGAGCTCAGGCGTTCGTCCACCAGCACGGCGGGAATCCCGAAGCGCCCCTCCAGCTGACGGGCGAAGCGCCGGCAGCGGGCGGCGAACTCGTGTTCGGCACCGTCCAGGTGGCGCGGCAGTCCCACCACGAACAGCGCCGGCTGCCATTCCCGCACCAGCGCGGCAATCGCCGCGAAGCGTGCCTCGCGCGGCTCGCCCGGCAGGGTGGCCAGGGG
>JBBFMG010000083.1:0-9479 GCA_037478575.1 Burkholderiales bacterium
GGCGCGTTTCTTTCCCGGCGGGTCGCAGGCCTCGCCCGTGTGCCCTTCACCGCCTATTACTTCGGGACCGAGTACCGCGCCGCCACGGAGGTGCTCCACAAGCTGCTCTTCTTCCTGCCGGTGGGTTGGCTGGCCGTGCGCGCGGGCCTCAGCCCGCCGGCAGCCCTCGTGCTGGGCGCGTGTGCCGCCGCGGCCGTGGAGACAGGCCAGCTCTTCCTGCCGGGCAAGAACGCCGACGTCACGGACTGGATCATCGAAAGCCTTGGCGCGGCGGCAGGGGTCTGGCTTGCGGGGTGGCTCGCCGGCGGCGTTTCGGTGAGCCAGCCCTGCCCGGAACCGTCGGCCGCCCCGCGAGGCCCTGCCTTGCGCCAGCCCCTGCGCCCGCTGCTGCTGGTGGCGGCGCTCGCCGTCGGCTTCCTCCTGCTCGCCCGGCTGCCCTTCGTGCCCTACAACGTGCGGGAGCTGCTGGGGGGCGCCCATCCCGTCCTGTCTGCCCTGGGGCTGGCCCTGGCCGTGGTGTGGATCGTCGGATTTCCGGCCTGGCTGGCGAAAGCATGCGCTCACACCTGTCATTTGCGGCGGCTGGCGGCCGCGCCCCTGCTGCACGGCCTCATTGCCTTCGTCCTGCTGCGGCTCGCCGTTCCCCTGGAGAGTTTTCACGACGTGGTGGGTAGCCCCACCCTGAACTGGCCCGGCGAATGGGAAATTGCGGCACGTTTCCTGGGCCTGTTCGCCGCCGTTTCGGCGGCGGCCTTGCCGGCCGCCTGCCTGGCCCTGGGTGCGGCGCGGCCCGCGCAGTGGCTGGCCGTGGCCCTGGCCGTGCCGCTCCTTGCCGTGTCCTACGCGGTGGTGGTGCTGGCCGCCAACACGGACAACCTGACGGAGCTCCTTGCCCATTCGGCGCGCTGGGATGCCTTCCTGTGGGTATGGCTGGCGGGCTTCGTGACCGCGCTGGCGGGCTATGGTCTGGCCGCCTGGCTCGGCGGGCACCGTGTCCGCTGGCTGCCCTGGATGGTGGTGGGAAGCGCCCCCCTGGCCTGGGGCCTGCTCGCCCTGGGGCTGGAGCCCACCCTGGTGAAATACGGGCAGGTGTTTTCCGCGCTGCAGTTTTTGCTCTCGGCCGACCGCGCGCACTACGCCGGTCCCGGGGCGCTTGCCCTGCGCTTCCTGCTTGCCTGGGGATTGACCGTCGCCGTCACGGCCGGGGTGACGGCGGCGCTATCCGGGCCAGGGTCAGATAGGCGGCCGCGAGCCACGGCCACGCCAGCGCCGCGGCCGCGGCCAGCCCGGTGACCGGCCAGAGCAGGAATGCCAGGGCCAGGCCCAGGCCGAGGGCGACGGCCACCGCTGCAAACCGCGCCCGCCGCTGGGGCCAGACCCGAAGCAGCCGGGTGAGGGACAGCGCGCCGGCTGCAAGCCCGCCCAGGAGTTCCAGTGAAAGCAGTCGCCCCATCACCGTCCACTTCACCAGCACCGCCGCCGCGGCGAACTTGCCCAGCAGCAGGAACAGGGTCGCGGCGGCCGTCATCGCCGCCGGCGGCAGCGGCTGCCGCAACACCGAAGCGGCCAGAAGCCCCAGGACCACCAGCTCGCCGGCGTAGAGGGCGGCCAGCAAAGGCTCCAGCCGGTCCAGGCTGGCGCCGGCCTCCCAGAAGGGCACGAAGCCGCGCTGCAGGTGCCCCGCAAGCAGGGACGGCGGCTCCAGGGAAAGCTGGGTGAGCAGCCACAGGGCGAGCAGGAGCAGGCCGGCCTCCGGCAGCCGGCCGGGGGCGATGAGACGCTGGCGCAGAATGACGAGCAGCCGTCCGGGCGCGCGGTGCAGGCGTGCCAGCCCAAAGAGCACCCCGCCCAGGAGCGCGCCCGCGGTATTGGCCACGATGTCCAGATTGGAAGCGATCCGCCCCGGGACGAACAACTGGCCGGTTTCCATGGCCGTGGAAAACAGGGCCGCGAGCACGCCAACCAGGGGCAGGGCCGCACGCAGGCGGCGGGAGGCGCTCAGGAAACGCGCGAGCAGCCAGCCCAGGGGCACATAGACGAGCACGTTGGTGGCGAGATCGGTGCGGGTGACCACCGGTGGCGGGGAGGCCAGCAGAAAGCCCCAGGCGGCGGGCCCGGGCACCTGCCAGCCCTGCAGGGGGTAGAGGCTGCCGTACACCAGCAGGGCGGTGTAAAGCAGCAGGGCGAGAGGCGCCCGGCGTCCCGGCGCGCTCATGGCGCGCGGCATTCCAACTGCCAGGCGTGGGCGATGAGGGTGGCGAGGGCTTCGTGGCGCGGGCGCCAGCCGAGCACCTCGCGCGCCCGCGTGGCATCCGCCACCAGGCGCGGCGGATCGCCTGGCCGGCGCGGTGCGTCCTGCACCGGGATCGCGCGCCCCGTGACACGCTCGGCGGTGGCGATCACCTCCGCCACCGAAAAGCCTGCGCCGTTGCCCAGATTGAAGGCCGTGGAGCCCCCGCCGGCAAGGAGGTATTCCAGGGCGAGCCAGTGGGCCGCGGCGAGATCGGCCACGTGGACGTAATCGCGGATGCAGGTGCCATCCGGCGTGTCGTAGTCCCGGCCGAACACCGATATATGCGGCAGCCGGCCTGCCGCGGCGCGCAGCACCAGGGGAATGAGATGGGTTTCCGGCTCGTGGCGCTCGCCGAGCCGCCCGGCGGGATCGGCGCCGGCGGCGTTGAAATAGCGCAGACAAACGGATCTCAGCCCGTAGGCGCGGTCGTAATCGGCGAGGATGTCTTCCACCATGGCCTTGGTGCGGCCATAGGGGTTGATGGGCTGACGCGGATGGTCCTCGGCGATGGGCACGGCAAGCGGATTGCCATACACCGCCGCGCTGGAGGAGAAGATGAAGCGCCCCACGCCGTGGGCCACCATCGCATCCAGGAGGTTCAGGGTGTTGGTGACATTGTTGGCGTAATACTTCGCCGGTTCACGCACCGACTCACCCACCTGGATGAAGGAGGCGAAATGCATCACCGCGTCGAAGCGGCGGCTCTGGAACAGTGCATCGAGGGCGGCACGGTCGGCGAGATCGCCTTGGATGAATTCTCCTCCCAGCACGGCATCGCGATGCCCCGTGCTGAGATTGTCGAAGGTGGTCACGCGGCAGCCGCGGGCAAGGAGCTCCGCGACCATGTGGGAGCCAATGTAGCCGGCGCCGCCGACGACTAGGACGGATGCGGCCATGTCAGCTCGCGTCTCCGCAAGCAGGCCGCGTAAGCCGTGCCGCCGGACGCATGAGTTCGGGCGTGAAGCGTTCCACCATTTCTTCGTCGGGGCGTTGTCGCTGCGCCGGCACAGGGTCGGGCACCATGCGGGCTGCACGGCTGGCGTGTCCTGTGGCCGCCGCGGTCACCCCCTGCTTCGTGCAGGGCTCCTGTCCATTCGCGGCCTTCGTCGCACCTTGCCGGCCTGCGGCGGCACGTGCGGGAGGCAGCGTGCACTGTGCCTTCCCACTGAATCGCGGGGCCGCAGGCTGGCGGACGCGCAGCGTGAGCATCAGGGTCGAAGTGTATAGCCTGCCGCCGATTCCCGCTAGAATGGCCCCATGACCGACTATGACGTCTTCAACGGCGATGCAGACGGCATTTGCGCCCTGCACATGCTGCGCCTGGAAGAGCCGCGCCAGGCCCGGCTCGTCACCGGCGTCAAGCGCGACATCGCCTTGCTCGCGCGCGTGCCGGCCGGGGCGGGGGATCGCGTCACCGTGCTGGACATTTCCCTCGACAAGAACCGCGAGGCGCTGCTCAGCATGCTGGCGGCGGGCGCCGAGGTGACCTATTTCGATCACCATCAGGCGGGGGAGATTCCGGCCCATCCCCGTCTGTCCGCCCACATTGAGACCGGCCCCCAGTGGTGCACCAGTCTGCTGGTGGACCGGCATCTTTCCGGTCGCCATCGTCCCTGGGCGGTGGTGGCGGCCTTCGGTGACAACCTGCACGATGCGGCCCGGTGCGCGGCGCAGGATCTGGGCCTGAGCGAGGCCCAGTTCGACGCGTTGCGTGAGCTGGGCGAGTGTCTCAACTACAACGCCTACGGCGAAACGCCGGAGGATCTCTACTTTCATCCCGCCGAGCTCTACCGCCTGGTGCACGCCTATCGCGACCCCTTCGATTTCATCGCACAGGAGCGTGCCTACGTGATCCTCCGGGAAGGCTGTGCCCGGGATCTGGAACAGGCGCGCGCCCTGCAGCCGGTGCACGTCTCCGCGGCCGGTGCCATCTATCTGTTGCCGGACGCGGCCTGGGCGCGCCGGGTGTCCGGCCTGTTCGGCAACCTCTTGGCGCGGCGGGCGCCGCAGCAGGCCCACGCGGTGCTCACGCGCAGGGAGGGTGGCTATCTCGTCAGTATCCGCGCACCACTCGCCAACCCTAGCGGCGCCGACGGGCTCGCCAGCCAGTTTGCCACCGGCGGCGGGCGCAGGGCGGCGGCAGGCATCAACCATTTGCCCGAGGCGGAGCTTGCCCGCTTCATCACCGCCTTCGACGCGGCCTTCGTTCCGGGGAGGAAGGCGTGACGGACACCCTCATTGCCCCCTACGGCGGCCGGCTCATGGATCTGCTCGTGGATGCGGACCGCGCCAGCGCCCTGCGCGAGGAAGCGCGCGATCTGCCGGACCTGGATCTCACGCGCGAGCAGCTGTGCGAGCTGGAACTCCTGCTCAACGGCGCTTTGTCGCCCCTGGCCGGCTACCTGGGACGGGAGGATTACCGGGCGGTGCTGGAATCACAGCGTCTCACCGACGGCACCTGGTGGCCCTGGCCGGTGGTGCTGCGCCTTACGGAAAAACAGGCCGAGGGCTTACTGCCGGGGAAACGCTATGCGCTGCGGGACCCGGAAGGTTTCATGCCCGCGGTGCTCACGGTGTCGGAGGTGTGGCCGGCCGACGAGGCGCTGGAAACTGCGGCGCTGGGCGCCGCAGCGGGCGGCATCTGTGTCGGCGGGCGTGTGGAAGGCGTGGCCCTGCCGCCCCGTCACGATTTTCTCGACTTGCGCCTCACGCCGGCTGCCCTGCGCGCCCAGTTCCAGCGGCGTGGCTTCAAGCGTGTGATCGCCTGTCAGACCGCCCATCCCCTGCACCGCATGCACGAAGCCTTCGCCGTGCAGGCATCGCTGGCGCGCGAGGCGAATCTGCTCCTGCACGGCGTGGCCGGCGTGCTGCCGCCCAACGAGGCGGAGTATTTCAGCCGCGTGCGCGCCTGGCAGGCGGCGCTCAAACACCTGCCGCCCGCCTCCAGTCTCTTTGCCCTGCTGCCCCTGGCGCAGCTGCCCGCCGGCCCGCGGGGCGTGATGCTGCGGGCCATCCTCGCACGCAATCACGGCTGCGCCCACCTCATCGTCGGCGGTGAGGAAATGGCCGCGGGCGACCACCGCCGTGGCGAGGACATTCTGGCCGAGGTGCGGGAAGCCGTGCCGGACGGCATCGATGCGGTGGGCGTGGAGCTGGTGCCCTTCCGCCGCATGGTGTATGTGGAGGAGCGCGCCCAGTTCCTGCCGGAAGAAGAAGTGCCGCCGGGGGCGCGGGCGCTGGCCTTCCCCGCGCAGGAATTCCAACGCCGGCTCGACTGGGGCCTTGCGGTTCCCCCGTGGTATGCCTGGCCCGACGTGGTGGCCGCCCTGCAGCGCGCCCATCCCCCGCGCCACCAGCAGGGCTTCTGTGTGTTCTGCACCGGCCTGTCGGGCGCGGGCAAGTCCACCCTCGCCAAGGCATTGCAGATCCGGCTGCTGGAAATCACCGGGCGCCAGGTGACCCTGCTCGACGGTGACATCGTGCGCAAGCACCTCTCCAGCGAGCTGGGTTTCTCCCGGGAGCATCGCGAGATCAACGTGCGCCGCATCGGCTACGTGGCGAGCGAGATCGTCAAGCACCGGGGCATCGCCATCTGCGCGCCCATCGCCCCCTACCGGGAAAGCCGCCGCGCCGTGCGCGAAATGATCCGGCAATACGGCGGCTTCATCGAGGTGTATGTCTCCACCCCCATCGAGGTGTGCGAGGCCCGGGACCGCAAGGGTCTCTACGCCAAGGCGCGGGCGGGTCTCGTGAAGGCTTTCACGGGGGTGTCCGACCCCTATGAAGTGCCGGAGCAGCCGGAGCTCACGATCGACACCAGCCAGCTCACCGTGGACGAAGCCGTTCAGCGCATCCTCATCAAGCTGGAGCAGGAGGGCTTTCTGCGCTGACGGGGCGCCGTAATGAAAAAAGCCCGGCAGGAGCCTCTGCCGGGCTTTTGTCGTCTGCCGTGCCTTCAGGCGGTCTTGCGGCGCCGTGCGGCAGCCAAGCCGGCCAGCCCCAGGCCCATGAGGGCCAGCGAAGCGGGTTCGGGCACGCCGGGGTTGGGGTTGCGCATGCATTCCACCTGTGCATTCTCCGGATTCACGCAAAGCACCGATTTGGCCAGCGTGACGGCCCACCCGTCATCGTTGACATCGATACGGATGCCCACCTGGAGGCCATTCTGGATATCATCGAACAGGGCGCTGTCAAGGCTGAACCAGGTGAAATTCCAGACATCGTCGGCTCCTGCGAGGGTTCCCAGTGTCACGGGTGTGCCGTTGTCGTCCGCCCAGATTTCATCGACCTCGTAGGGGGCATCCACATCGAAGGCACTGATCATCAGCCAGGCGCTGGTGATGGGTCCGGCAATGGGGTTGTGACTCCAGCTCCAGTCGTCACCGTTCCAGCGATAGTAAGGCCAACTGAATTTCTGGGAATCGCTGGGTACGAAATAGGGGGTGGGCGCCTGGACTGTGTCGATGATCGCAGCAGACGCGCTGGCGCTGGCAATCAGGGCGGCCGCCCCCAGCAGGCAGGCTACAGGTTTGAGTTTGCGCATGATGTCCTCCAAATCCAAAGAAAGGTGCAAGCCATGACCAGCGACGGCACTCCGAATACCGCCGGTGCGCTATGCCAAGCACCTTTCGTGCCAGCGGGCGTTTTTCTTTTGTTACCAACGCCTTAACGCGGGCGGCCGGTTCCGCGCCCGCAGCACCTGTAAAGTTTTCCGACAAAAAGGCCTGTGAGCCGGGCTCAGCGGGCGTGGGAGCGCGCGGCTGGCCCCCTCCGTTCCGGCAGGGGGTGGGGCAGGAATTGCGGCATGAGGGAGCCGAGGACCATGCCGGCGAGGCTCGCGAGCAGGCCGGCGAGCTGGGCCGGCATGAAGGGGTCGTCCGGCCCGAAGATCAGCAGCGACAGCCACACGGCGAGGCCGAAGAAAATCGCCAGCAGCGCGCCCTGGTTGGTGGCGCGCTTCCAGTACACCCCGAAGGCCAGCGGCACGAAAGCCACCACCAGGGTGATGTGGGAGGTTTCCTCCACCATCCTGAAGATGCTCGCCTTCGACTGCAGGGCGTAGAGCGTCACCAGCAGGGTGAAGCCGAGAGTGACGCCACGCATGGCGTGAAGGAGTTTCCGGTCCGACATGGGCGGCAGCAGGGGGCGCAGGATGTTCTCGGTGAAGGTGACCGAGGGCGCCAGCAGTGCCGCCGACGCGCAGCTCTTGATGGCTGAGAGCAGCGCGCCGAAAAACATGATCTGGGCAACGAGTGGCGTCTTCTCCAGCACCAGCGTGGGCAGGATGAGCTGGGAGTCCTTCTCCATCAGCTCGTTCACCATTTGTGGGTCGATCAGCGTGGCGGAATAGGCCAGGAACATGGGCACGAAGGCGAACAGGAAATAGAGCACGCCACCCAGCACCGAGCCCCACACCGCGATGCGGAGGGTCCTGGACGACTGCACGCGCTGGAATACGTCCTGCTGGGGGATGGAGCCCAGCATCATGGTTATCCAGGCTGCGGTGAAAGCGAGGATGTCCTTCAGGTCCGGCCCCGGGCCGAAGGCCAGCTTGCCCGCCTGCCGCGCATGCTCCACCACTGCGCCGACGCCACCCACCATGCCGCTCACTTCATTGCCGATCCACAGCATGCCGATGACGATGACCAGCATCTGGAGGAAGTCGGTGACCGCCACCGCCCACATGCCGCCAAAGAACGTGTAGACGAGGATGGTGAGCGAGCCGATCCACATGCCTGTCTGCCGGCTGATCTCGCCGCCGGACACCACGTTGAACACCAGTCCCAGGGCGGTGATCTGGGCGCCCACCCACCCCAGGTAGGAGATCACGATGGCGAGGGTGGTCAGCACTTCCACGCTGCGGCTGTAGCGCCGCTTGTAGAAGTCGCCGATGGTGAGCAGGTTCATCCGGTAGAGGGGCGCGGCGAAGAACAGCCCGACCAGGATCAGGCACATGCTGGCGCCGAAGGGATCGGCCACCACGCCGTTCAGGCCTTCGTCCAGGAAGGTCGCGGGAATGCCCAGCACGGTTTCCGAGCCGAACCAGGTGGCGAACACCGTGGCGGTGACCATGTAGAAGGGCAGATGGCGGCCGGCGATGGCAAAGTCACGGGCATTGTGCACGCGGGTGGCGGCCCACAGGCCGATGCCCACGGATATCAGCCAGTAGCCGATGACGAACCAGAGCAGCATGATGTTTTCGGGTAACGAAAGCGGCGGCCAAGGCAACCCGCGGATTGTAGCGGAGCCAAGCTGCCAGGGACGGCAGGACGCGCACGACCGGACCTGCTCAAAATGCTCCTGCACGGAGTCAGAAGAGAGGCTCAGCAGGAAGGCTGGGACCGCTGCACGGCATGTGGCCCGGTGATGGTATAGACGATGGCGCAGTTTTGGAACTTGAGGGTAATGGTGGAGGTGGTGACGCTGGATGCGGGATCCACGGCGTCGTCCCACTTATTGGCGCTCCAAATCGCAGGTTTGGCGAGGTCGGCGAACGTGCCTGCCGGGTAGGGTGGTGGGTTGGCTTGGGCGAGCTCCTGCGCGATGCGTTGTGTCACGGCGGTGAAGAGCTCCCGGGGTGTCAGTGCGAGGACGCGGTCGTTGTAGGTGTCGGAGGTGGGCTCAGTCGTGACGGCAACCGGGCTTGGGCTGATGCCTTCCAGGTAATTGGGGTAGGCGGTTACCCCGGAAAAGGGTCCCGTGACCGGGCGCACCTGGCCAAGCCGGTTGAGCACCGGGCCGGGCGCGAACAGGATGGCCACCACCGCCTGGCCATCCAGGGTGAGGGTCGGCTCATGCGTCGTGTTGAGGGCGCCACCGCCGCTGCGAAAGGCCCCGTCCACGATGAGCCACAGACGCTCATTGCCGCCGTCACGCAGGTCGCCGGTGTCCAGCGTGCGCCAGGGAAACCAGCCCAGGTAGGGTGCCGCACAGGCTGCGCCCTCGGAATCGCCATCGTTGTCCTGGTCCGGGCAGGGCAGCCGGCCGGGGTTGCTGTTCGTGCCGCCCGGGTCGAGGAGAGCGTGGCCCAGCAGCGCCTGCTTCGCCTGGGCGAGGGCTGCCGCGGTCTTGGCCTGGGCCTCGAGCTCCACGGAGGCGCTCTTGAGCTGGCTGACGAAGACGAGGCCGCCGCCCACCAGGAGCAGGAGCAGAACCAGGAACAGGGCCGCGCCCCGTTCCCGCGCCC
>JBBFMG010000084.1:0-9477 GCA_037478575.1 Burkholderiales bacterium
ATGAGTCCTCTGCTCTGACCGACTGAGCTACAGGCCCGCCGCGACCGATTATAAGCCGGGTGCAACACGCGACCCAGGCATCAGGAGCCTTCGGAGGCAGGCAGGATCCAGAAAAGTCGGCGCTGGCGAGACGGCACGGCCGGATTTGGTTCTGATCGACGGCGGCAAGGGTCAGCATGCGGTGGCGCGCGAGGTGTTCGACCGCCTCATGCCCCAGCCCAACCAGATCCGGCGCCAGCGCGACGACGTCGACGTGAGCGCCGCGGACCTGCTTGCCTTCGGACCCCAGGGACCCATTACCCGCCACGGTCTGCTCACCAACATCGAGGTGCCCGTGCACTACATGGGTGCCTGGCTTGCCGGCCAGGGCGCGGTGCCCATCCATCACCTCATGGAGGACGCCGCCACGGCGGAGATCTCCCGGGCCCAGCTGTGGCACTGGATCAGAAGTCCCCTGGGACGCTTCCAGGACGGGGAAAAAATCACCCTGGAACTCGTCCGGTCCCTGATGCCGGAGGCCCTGGATCGCATCCGCACCAGCCTGGGCGAAGCGCGCTTCGCTGCCGGCCGCTTCGAGCTCGCCGCCCGCCTCTACCTGGAGCTAATGGAGGACGACCGCTTCGAGGAATTCCTCACCCTGCGCTGCTACGACTACCTCGACTGATTCCTGCGCGTGTCCCGCCCGGTGCGCGCGCCCGTGGGGCGCGCGTTGACATTTGCCGGTCGCCTGTTATCATTTTCACAAAGCAAATCGTCATTTTGCCATGTGAAATCACCGGGAGAACACCATGCGCGCTGCCCACTCGCCCGCGGGCGACCAGATCCCCGCCTTCTGCCAGGGCATCCAGTATTTCGCCGACACCCTGCCTGACCTCGACACCTTCGCCGCCCGGCCGGTGCTGGGGGAGGGGGTGCCCGCCGTCACCGATCCCAACGACCCCCACGCGGTGTACCAGACCCTGCTCGCGGCGGATGCGCTGCGCTACCTCACCCTGCAGGTGACCGGATCCAAGTCCTCCGGCCATCCCGGCGGCTTCGCCAGTTCCGCCGAAGCCTACGCCGCCATGGTGATGCTGGGACACACCAACATCGTCACCGAGGTGGGGCATCATGCGCCCGGCTTTTACAGCGCCATGTTCCTCGATACCTCGCTGGAAGAAATGGGCATCAGGACCGTGGCGGACATGCGCGCGCGCTTCCGTGAGATGCACGGTCTGCTGGGTCATCTCTCGGGCGCCATTCCGGGTCTGCTCGCGCCCGCCGGCCCCCTGGGCCAGGGGCAGCACTTCGCGCTGGCCGGTGCCTACCTGCACCGGGACAAGCTGTTTCCCGTGACCATCGGCGACGGCGGTTTGGGTGAACCCTACATCATGAGTGCCTTCCAGCACTTCAACACCGCCTACCCGGACATCACCAACTTCCTGCCCATCCTGATCTGGAACGGCTATTCCCAGGAACATCACAGCATGTGTTCCACCTGGGACAACGAACGCATGCTGGACTACTGGCATGCCCACGGCTTCCGGCATGTCTATATCGTCAACGCCAAGGATTTCGACGACGCCAACCAGCCGGGCGAATACGTGGACAGCACCAAGTTCTCCTGGCAGCGCCGGCTGGAATTCGTGGGCTTTCTGCTGCGTGCCGCCAAGGTGGCGGCGGACTACGCCATGAACGGCGAGATGACCGCGCTCATCGTCAAACAGCTCAAGGGCGCGGGCGTGCATGCCCTGGGCGCCAAGTCCCACAATCTCTACGCGCACCACACGCTGGAGAGCGAGGACGTGAAGAGCGCGCTTAAGCGTCGGGCGCTGCCGCCCCAGGCCTGGCGGGTGGTGCGGGAAAACTTCCGCCATGCGGGTGGCGGCCCGGCGGTGAAGACGGTGGTGACCGAGTTCGAGCTGAAGCTGCCGCCCCTGGGCAAGCTGCCCCTGCACGAAACCCAACCCGGCAGCGAAAACAAGGTGCCCACCACGGCCTTCGGTGAGCTGGTGGCTGCGGTGGGGAAGAAAGATGCCCGGTTCATCGTTACCAATGCCGATGGCAACGAGGCCTCGGGCATGGCCAACATCAACAAGGCCCTGATCATCCGCCATCCCACCCAGGATGACCTCTACTTCCAGGGGCCGGGCGGCCAGGTGTACGAACCCCTGAACGAGGACGCCTGTGCGGGACTCGCGGCGGCGGTCTCCCTGTTCGGCGGGCGCGCCCTGTGGTGTTCCTATGAGTCCTTCGCCATCAACGGGCTGCCCATCTGGCAGACGGTGACCCAGGCCATGGCCGAGCTGCGGCGCCGCACGCCGGCGGCAGTGGCCCTGTTCACCGCGGGGGCGCTGGAGCAGGGACGCAACGGCTGGACCCACCAGCGTCCGGAGATCGAAGCCTATTTCGCCGCCATGATGCGCAACGGCAACGTCTATCCCCTGTTCCCGGTGGACGCCAACATGATCCAGGTCTGCTATGAATGGGCGCTCAACCAGTACAACAAGGGCATCATCATCACCGCTTCCAAGTCGCCGCTGCCGGTACGCACGACCCTGGAGCAGGGGCGGCGCGCGGTCGAGGAAGGTGCCATCGTGCTGCAGGAGATTCCGGGGCGGGGCATGGTGGTGTTCGCCGTCACCGGCGACATGGTGCTGCTGCCCGTGTTCGAGGCGGCGCGCCGACTCAAGGAGCAGGGCATCGGCTCGCGCATCGTGGCCGTGGTCAATCCCCGCCGGCTGTATCGTCCGACCGATGTGGCCTGGGAGACGGTGGCCCAGCCCGACGGTGTGTTCATGAGCCGGGAACGCTTCGACGAGCTGTTCCATGGCGATGTGCTGCTGGGGGTTTCCGGCGGGCCGGGCGCCATGCTGGAGCCTCTGCTGCTGCGCAGCGCCGCCATGATGCGTGACGTATACTGCTGGAAACGCGGCGAGACGGCCGCCGGCCCCGACCAGCTGCTGGACTTCAACAGCCTGAATGGGGAGGCGATGGCCAGGCGGGCGGTGGAGCTGCTGGGCTGAATCCCGCCTCGCGGCGGCAGGCAATTGCCTTTTTCCGCGGGCCTCCTGGCTTCGGGTGTTGAACCGACATGCAACCAAAGATCATCGTTCTCGACGACGACCCCACCGGCTCCCAGACCGTGCACAGCTGCCTGCTGCTCACGCGCTGGGATGCGGACACCCTGCGCCTGGGGCTCGGGGATGCCTCGCCCATTTTCTTCATCCTCACCAACACCCGCGCCATGGATCCGGAGCAGGCGGCGGCGGTCACCTGGGAAGTCTGTCACAACCTGAAAGAGGTGCTGGCCGACTTCGAGCGTCCCGTCCTCTATGTGTCCCGCTCCGATTCCACCCTGCGCGGCCACTATCCCGTCGAGACGGATGTGATGGCGCGGGTGCTGGGCCCCTTCGATGCCCATTTCCTGATTCCCGCCTTTTTCGAGGGCGGGCGCTTCACGGTGCGGGGCATCCATTACGTGCGCGTGGGGGACAAGGCAGTGCCGGCCCACGAGACGGAGTTCGCCCGGGATTCCGTGTTCGGCTACCAGCACAGCTACCTGCCGGCCTACGTGGAGGAAAAAACCCACGGCCGCATTCGGGCCGACGAGGTGGTGCATTTCCCCCTGGAGGAGATTCGCACCGGTGCCACCTACGACAAACTCATGGCGCTCAACGACAATGCCTGCTGTGTGGTGGATGCCGAGCGCCAGGAAGACCTCAACATGTTCGCCGATGAAGTGCTGGCCGCGGTGGAACACGGCAAGCGCTTCCTTTTTCGCAGCGCGGCCAGCTGGCTCACCGCGCTCACCCGCCTGCCGCCGCAGCCGGTGCCCCCGGAGCGCATGGGCAGCTACGTGAAGCCCGGCCGGCCGGGCATCGTGGTGGTGGGCTCCCACGTGAGGAAGACCACCGAGCAGCTGCAGGCGCTCCTGCGCCAGCCGGGCATCGTGCCCGTGGAGGTGGACGTGAACCTGCTGCCGGAGCGCCACGACAGCCTGCTGGAGCACGTGGTGGCGCAGGTGACCCGGGCCCACGGGGCGGGGGCCACGCCGGTGGTCTATACCTCGCGCACCGAGCGCCAGTTTCCGGACACCACGGCGCGCCTGCGCTTCGGCGAGCAGGTCTCGGATTTTCTGATGAACGTGGTGCACCGCCTGCCGCCCACCATCGGCTACATCGTGAGCAAGGGGGGCATCACCTCCAACGACATGCTGTCCAAGGGTCTGAAACTTGCCGCCGCACGCATCGTCGGCCAGATCCTGCCCGGCTGCTCGGTGGTGCTCACGCCGCCCGACCATCCCCATTTGCCGGACATCCCCGTGGTGATCTTTCCGGGCAATGTGGGGGACGAGCAGGCGCTGGCCACGGTGTACAATCGCCTGCGAACCACTGCCTGAAACGCAGGGCCACCGGGGAGGCGGCGGTTTCCCCGGCTTCGTTCTGCGGCCTGCCGAAAGCCCCTTGCCGTGACATCCGACCGCATCCACAAGCGCCTGCGCGAGATCCTGCCGCCCGGGGCGCTGCTCACCGAGCGGGAGGACGTGGCGCCCTACGAGACCGACGGCCTCACGGCCTTCCGGCGGCTGCCCATGCTGGTGGCCATCCCCAACACGGAAGAACAGGTGCGGCAGATCCTGCGCGCCTGCCACGAGGAAGGTGTGCCGGTGGTGGCGCGTGGGTCGGGCACCGGCCTGTCGGGCGGCGCCCTGCCCCACGAGCAGGGCGTGCTGCTCTCCCTGGCCCGCTTCAACCGCATCCTCCACATCGATCCCCTCGCCCGCATCGCACGCGTGGAGCCCGGGGTGCGCAATCTGGCCATCTCGGAAGCGGTCGCGCCCCATGGTCTCTACTATGCCCCGGACCCTTCCAGCCAGATTGCCTGTTCCATCGGCGGCAACGTGGCAGAGAACTCGGGCGGCGTGCATTGCCTGAAGTATGGCCTCACGGTGCACAACATCCTGGCCCTGCGGGTGATCACCATCGAGGGCGAGGTGTTGGAGATCGGCTCCGAAGCGCTGGATGCACCGGGTTACGACTTCCTCGCCCTGATGACCGGCAGCGAGGGCATGCTGGGCGTGATCACCCAGGTCACGGTGAAGCTTTTGCCCAAGCCCGAGCAGGCCCGGGTGATCATGGCCGGCTTCGACGACGTGGAACGGGCCGGCGCGGCGGTGGGGGCCATCATCGCCGCGGGCATCATTCCCGCCGGGCTGGAAATGATGGACCGGCCGGCCATCCACGCCGCCGAGGATTTCGTGCAGGCCGGCTATCCCCTGGACGTGGAGGCCATCCTCTTGTGCGAGCTGGACGGCACCGAGGCCGAAGTGGCCGAGGAAATGGCGAAGGTGCGGGAAATTTTGGCGGCGGCCGGCGCCACTCGCCTGCGCGAGGCCCAGGACGAGGCGGAGCGGCTGCGCCTGTGGGCGGGACGCAAGGCCGCCTTCCCCGCCGTGGGGCGCATCTCCCCGGACTACTACTGCATGGACGGCACCATTCCCCGCAAACGCCTGCCCGAGGTGCTGGCACGCATTGCGGCCCTGTCGCGGGAGTACGGCCTGGCGGTGGCCAATGTCTTCCACGCGGGGGACGGCAATCTCCACCCCCTCATCCTCTACGATGCCAACAAGCCGGGGGAGCTCGCGCGCGCGGAAGCCTTCGGGGCCAGGATCCTGGAAGCCTGCGTGGAAGCGGGCGGCACCATCACCGGCGAGCATGGCGTCGGCGTCGAGAAGATCGACCAGATGTGCGTGCAGTTCCAGTCCCGGGAGCTCGCGCTGTTCCATGCCATCAAGCAGGCCTGGGACGCCCGGGGGTTGCTCAATCCGGGCAAGGCCGTGCCCACCCTGCACCGCTGCGCCGAATTCGGCGCCATGCACGTCCATGGCGGGCAGCTTAAGTTTCCGGACATTCCAAGGTTTTGAAGCATGGCACAGGAAAGCGCACAGAAACCGTGGGCCGCGGATCTGGTGGGCAGGCAGCGGCGGGACGTCCTCCGGGTGGGAAAGGGTCGAAGCTGAGGTGAACGACCTGCGCGAGCAATTCTCCGAAGCCATCCGGCAGGCTGCCGAACGCCGGCGGCCGGTGCGCATCCGCGGTTCGGGTTCCAAGGATTTCTACGGCGGCGTGCCCCGGGGCGAGGTGCTGGATACCACCCGCTACACGGGCGTGGTGGACTACGCCCCGGAGGAACTGGTGATCAGCGCGCGCGCGGGCACGCCGCTTTCGGAGATCGAGGCGGTGCTGGCGGAGCGCAACCAGATGCTTGCCTTCGAGCCACCCCATTTCGGGCCCCGCGCCACCCTGGGCGGCTGTGTCGCGGCGGGGCTGTCGGGCCCGCGCCGGCCCTATACCGGCGCGGTGCGCGATTTCGTGCTGGGTGTGGTGCTCATGGACGGGCGCGGCGAAGCCTTGCGCTTTGGCGGGCAGGTGATGAAGAACGTCGCCGGTTATGACGTCTCCCGTCTGGTGACGGGTTCCCTGGGCACCCTGGGCCTGATCCTGGAAGTCTCCCTCAAGGTGCTGCCACGGCCTGCAGCGGAGGTCACGCTGCAGCTGGAGATGGACGCGGACGCGGCTCTGGTCGCCATGAACCGCTGGGCCGGGGAGCCCCTGCCCATTTCCGCCACCTGCTATCACGATCACGTGCTTACGGTGCGCCTGTCGGGGGCGCAGGCCGCGGTGCGCGCCGCGCAGGCGCGCCTGGGGGGCCAGGTGCTGGCGGCGGGGGAGGCCTTCTGGCGCGGCATCCGGGAACACAGCGCCAATTTCTTCCGGGATGCGCGTCCGCTCTGGCGCATCTCCCTGCCTTCCACCCGGCCCCTGGATCTGCCGGGCAAGCAGCTGGTGGAATGGGGCGGTGCCCTGCGCTGGGTGTTCACCGATGCCGATGCCGCCACGGTGCGCGCCGCCGCCCGCGCCGCGGGCGGACATGCCACCCTGTTTCGCGCCCCGCGCAAGGAAGGCCCGGTGTTCACGCCGCTGCCTGCGCCCCTGCTCGCCCTGCACAAGCGGGTCAAGCGGGCCTTCGATCCCCATGGCATCCTCAACCCGGGGCGCATGTATGGGGAATTCTGAGCGCGCGCCTTGCGCCGCGCCGCGGCCCGGGCACCGGTAAACCAGGACGACCATGCAGACCCAGCTCGCCGATTTCATCCGCGACACGCCGGAAGGCCGGGAGGCCGACCGCATCCTGCGCACCTGTGTGCACTGCGGTTTCTGCCTGGCCACCTGTCCCACCTACCAGCTGCTGGGCGACGAACTGGACAGTCCCCGCGGGCGCATCTATCTCATGAAACGCATGCTGGAGGGCGAGCCGGCCTCGGAAAAGACGCTGCTGCATCTGGACCGCTGCCTGACCTGCCGCGCCTGCGAGACCACCTGCCCCTCGGGCGTGGCATACGGCAGGCTGCTGGACATCGGCCGCCATCTGGCGGAACAACGGGTGGGCCGCAGTCCCGCCGCACGCATGGAACGACGCCTGCTGCGTTACGTGCTGGCCAAGCGGCACCGCTTCGCCCCCCTGCTCGCCCTGGGGCGCAGCCTGCGTCCCCTGCTGCCCGCCTCCCTGAGGCGGCAGATTCCCGAGCCCCGGCCTGCCGGCGCCTGGCCGGCCGCGCGCCATGCCCGGCGCATGCTGGTGCTGGCGGGCTGCGTGCAACCGGCATTGGCACCCAACATCAACGCCGCCGCCGCGCGGGTGCTGGACCGGCTGGGCATCAGCCTGGTGGAGGCACCGGAAGCCGGCTGCTGCGGCGCGCTTTCCTTCCATCTCAATGCCCAGGACGAGGCGCGGGATTACATGCGCGCCAACATCGATGCCTGGTGGCCACACGTGGAAGCGGGTGTGGAGGCCATCGTCATGACCGCCAGTGGCTGTGGCGTGATGGTGCGCGACTACGGCCATTACCTGCGTGACGATCCACGCTATGCCGAGCGGGCGCGCCGCATCTCGGCGCTCACCCGCGATGTCTCCGAGGTGGTGCAGGGGGAGGCGGAGCGCCTGGCCCCCCTGGTCAAGGGGAGCAAGGCGGAGCAGGTGGGTGCCGTGGCGGTCCACACCCCCTGTACCCTGCAGCATGGACAAAAGCTGAGGGGACTGCTGGAACGCATTCTCGAAGGCGCCGGCGTGAAACTCGCGCCGGCACCCGAGGGCCATTTGTGCTGCGGCTCGGCGGGGACCTACTCCATCCTGCAGAAGGCCTTGTCGCAACAACTGCTGGCGCGCAAGGTGGCGGCGCTGGAAAGCGGCCACCCGGCACGCATCGTCACCGCCAACATCGGCTGCCTCCTGCATCTGCAAACTGGCACACGCCTGCCCGTGAGCCACTGGGTGGAACTGCTCGACGAGCTCATTGCCTGAAGCTGGCCTGCCGCCGGCCGCTCGCCTATTCTGAAGTCAGGCTGTCATCGTGCCGTCAGCCGGCTGCCTTAGGCTTTCCCTTTCTTCCCGGAGGTTTCCATGTCCAGCCCGACGCCTGACGTTTCGCCACCTTCGGATGCCGAGCTCGCGAGGCTCGATGCCTACTGGCGTGCCTGCAACTATCTCGCCGCGGGCATGATTTACCTGCGCGACAATCCTTTGCTGCGCGAGCCCCTGCGGCCCGAGCACGTCAAGGAGCGGCTGCTGGGGCATTGGGGATCGAGCCCGGGGCTTGCCTTCATGTATGTGCACCTCAACCGACTCATCCTCAAATACGACCTCAACGCCATCTTCCTCGCCGGGCCCGGCCACGGCGCGCCCGGGGTGCTGGCGCCGGTCTATCTGGAGGGCACCTATTCCGAACTGTATTCGGACCGGTCCGAGGACGAGGAGGGCCTGCGCCGCCTGTTCCGTGCGTTTTCCTTTCCGGGCGGGGTGGGCAGCCACTGCACACCGGAGATGCCGGGCTCCATCCACGAAGGGGGCGAGCTGGGTTACAGCCTGTCCCATGCCTTCGGTGCGGCCTTCGACAATCCGGACCTGCTGGTGGCGGTGGCCGTGGGGGACGGCGAGGCGGAGACCGGGCCCCTGGCCACCGCGTGGCACGGCAACAAGTTCCTGAATCCGGTGCGCGACGGGGCGGTGCTGCCCCTGCTTCACCTCAACGGCTACAAGATCGACAATCCCACCGTGCTCGCCCGCATCAGCCACGGGGAACTGGCGGCGCTGCTCACGGGTTACGGCTGGACGCCCCATTTCGTGGAGGGCGACGACCCCATGACCATGCACCGCGCCATGGCGGTGGCCCTGGAACGCTGTGTGCTGGAGATCCGCGCGATCCAACACGAGGCGCGCGCGGGCGGACCCGTGACGCGGCCGCGCTGGCCCATGCTGGTGCTGCGCAGCCCCAAGGGCTGGACCGGCCCGCGGGCGGTGGACGGCCATCGCGTGGAAGGCTACTGGCGCGCACACCAGGTGCCCTTGACCGGGGTGCGCGAAAATCCGGAACGGCTGGCCCAACTGGAGAGCTGGCTTCGGAGCTATCGGCCGGAGGAGCTGTTCGACGGTCAGGGC
>JBBFMG010000085.1:0-9183 GCA_037478575.1 Burkholderiales bacterium
GGCCGCCGTGCTGGCGGCGCTGGCCGGCGCGGGCTGGGCTGCGCCCGCGGACGACCCGGATGCCGCCTTCGCCTGGCTGCAGAAAATGGCCCAGGCCACCCACCGTCTGAATTACAGCGGGGTATTCGTCTATCAGCGTGAGGACCGGGTGGAGACCGCCCGCATCGTGCACCGGGTGGACGAATCCGGCGAGCATGCCAAACTGGTCTATCTCGACGGGCAGCCGCGGGAAACCTACCGCATCAACGACGACGTCCTGTGCTTCCTGCCGGACGGCAAGACCGCGCTTCTGGACAAAAGCCGCGCGCGCAAGCTGTTCCCCACGCTGCTGCCGGACCGGATCAGCGAGCTCAAGGCTTCCTATGACGCACGCCTGGCTGGCCGGGGCCGTGTGGCGGGACGCGAAACCCAGGTGGTGATGCTGACCCCCCGTGATGCCTTCCGCTACGGTCACAAGTTCTGGGCGGACAGCGAAACCGGCCTGCTGTTGCGGGCGGGCATGTGGCAGAAGGAAGGGGAGATGGTGGACCGCTTCTCCTTCACCCAGGTGACCATCGGCGCGCCCATCCGGCGTTCGGAAGTCCGACCGCAGCTGGCGGGGCGGCAGGTCATCCAGCACGACCCGGCCCAGACCCCGGATGCCGAGGTGGATCCCGGCTGGAAGGTGACCAGCGTGCCAGCGGGCTTCAAGCGCATTTCCGCCATGAAGCGCAGGCTGCCGGGACAGGACACCCCGGTCAACCACATCGTCTATTCGGACGGACTGGCGGCGGTCTCCATCTTCATCGAGCCGGCCCAGACCGGCACGGAACGGGGCCTGTCCCAGCGGGGCGCGCTGCACGTTTATACGCGTCTGGTCGCCAACCATGACGTGAAGGTGCTGGGTGAAGTGCCGGCCGCGACGGTGCGCCTCATCGGCGATTCCATCAGCTACGAGCCCTGACAGATGCCTGGCCCATCCCTGCTCGAAACCCCGGCGCGGGTGATCCGCAGCGGCAACGGCGTGGCCCTGGTGGAGGCCGACTACGGCGGCGGCTGCGGCAGCGGCGCCTGCGCCACCGGCGGCTGCGGCGCGGCCGTCCTGGCCCAGCTGTTCACCCGGAATCCCCGCGGGCCGCTGGAAGTGGTCGATACCCTCGGCACCCGGCCCGGCGAGCGGGTGGTGGTGGGCGTGGAGGAGGGCAGCGTGCTGGGTGCGAGCCTCCTCGTCTATCTGCTGCCCCTGGTGCTTCTGCTGACCGGCGCGATTGGCGCACGCCAGATGTTCGGGAGTGGCGACGGCATGGCCGCCCTGGGTGCGCTGCTGGGCGTGGCCGCGGGCTGGTGGCTTGCGCGCGGATTCCACCGGCGGGCGCCGGCACGGCCCCGCATCCTGCGCCGCCTGTGAAACCCAGGCCCTGTCTCACCCTCTACGCCCGCGCCGGCTGCCACCTGTGCGAGGACATGGCAGCGGGGCTCGATGCCCTGCGCGACGAGCTGGCCTTCGACTACCGGACGGTGGACGTGGACGGCGACCCGGCCATCGCCGCCCGTTACGGCACCCTGGTGCCGGTACTGGCCCTGGGGGAGGAGGTGCTGTGCCACTATTTCCTGGACGTCGCCGTCCTGCGCGCCCGGCTGGGCGGGAAGTGAATGATTGCCAGGCGCTTTTCCGCTAGAATGGCGGGCTGGCACAAAAAGGGCACCCGGGTGCCCTTTTTTTAATCCGGACAGTCCGCCGGCGGGTTCCCTAGAGAATGCCCCGTGAAGGGCACTGTGACGCGGGAGGGCGCACCGCCCGTGGGTGAGGGCGCTTGCGTGCGATGGTCGCAGGCCAGGTTGGACACCTGGCCGGCGAGTGGCGCGCAAAATGACCGCTCAGGGGCCAGCGAAGCCCACCCGGGTTCCCGCCCCGCCACGGCTCACTGGGTTGATGTGTCGCTCACACCGGGCACGCGCCGGTCCAAGGGACAATCCGGATTTGATGGGTCGCAATGAAGAACATCCGCAACTTTTCCATCATCGCCCACATCGACCACGGCAAATCCACGCTGGCGGACCGCTTCATCCAGCATTGCGGCGGGCTGTCGGAACGGGAGATGGCCGACCAGGTGCTCGATTCCATGGACCTGGAACGGGAGCGGGGCATCACCATCAAGGCCCAGACCGCGGCGCTCACCTACCACGCCCGCGACGGCCAGACCTACAACCTGAACCTGATCGACACGCCGGGCCACGTGGATTTTTCCTACGAGGTATCGCGCTCCCTGGCGGCCTGCGAGGGCGCCCTGCTGGTGGTGGACGCCTCCCAGGGCGTGGAAGCCCAGACCGTGGCCAACTGCTACACCGCCATCGAACAGGGCGTGGAAGTGGTGCCGGTGCTCAACAAGATCGACCTGCCGGCGGCCGACCCGGAGCGGGTGATCCAGGAAATCGAGGACATCATCGGCATCGATGCCCATGATGCGGTGCGTGCCAGCGCCAAGACGGGTCTGGGCATCGAGGACATCCTGGAAGCGGTGGTGACCAGGATCCCGCCCCCCCAGGGCGACCCGGAAGCCCCCCTGAAGGCGCTCGTCATCGATTCCTGGTTCGACAACTACGTGGGTGTGGTGATGCTGGTGCGTGTGGTGGATGGCCGGCTGCGGCCCAGGGACAAGATCCTGCTCATGGCCACCGGCGCCACCTATATGTGCGAGCAGGTGGGCGTGTTCACGCCCAAGTCGATGCAGCGGGAGGAACTGTCGGCAGGGCAGGTGGGCTTCGTGATCGCCGGCATCAAGGAGCTGCGTCATGCCCAGGTGGGGGATACGGTGACCCTGGCCACGCGGCCGGCGACGGAGCCCCTGCCGGGTTTCAAGAAAATCAAACCGCAGGTGTTCGCCGGGCTGTATCCGGTGGATTCCCATGAGTACGATGCGCTGCGCGATGCCCTGGAAAAACTGCGCCTGAACGACGCCTCGCTGCAGTACGAGCCGGAAACCTCCCAGGCGCTGGGCTTCGGCTTCCGCTGCGGTTTCCTGGGCATGCTGCACATGGACATCGTGCAGGAGCGTCTGGAGCGGGAATACGACATGAACCTCATCATCACCGCGCCCACGGTGGTGTACGAGGTCGTGCTGCGTGACGGCACGGTGCAGGAGATCGAGAATCCCTCCCGTCTGCCGGACCCCTCCAAAATACAGGAAATCCGCGAGCCCATCATTACCGCCACCATCCTGGTGCCCCAGGATTACGTGGGCAATGTGATCACCCTGTGCACCCAGAAGCGAGGCGTGCAGAAGAACATGCAGTACATGGGCCGGCAGGTGATGCTCACCTACGAAATGCCCATGAACGAGGTGGTGGTGGATTTCTTCGACAAGCTGAAATCCACATCCCGCGGCTATGCCTCCCTGGACTACGAGTTCAAGGAATTCCGCGCCGCGGATCTGGTGAAGCTGGACATCCTGGTCAACGGCGAGCGGGTGGATGCCCTGTCCACCATCGTGCACCGATCCAACGCCCAGGCACGGGGCCGTGAGCTGGCGGCCAAGATGCGGGAACTCATTCCCCGCCAGATGTTCGACATCGCCATCCAGGCCGCCATCGGCAGCCACATCATCGCGCGTGAGACGGTGAAGGCCCTGCGCAAGAACGTACTGGCCAAGTGCTATGGCGGCGACGTCACCCGCAAGAAAAAACTGCTGGAAAAGCAGAAGGCCGGCAAGAAACGCATGAAGCAGGTGGGCAACGTGGAAATTCCGCAGGAAGCCTTCCTCGCCGTGCTGCAGGTGGAAGGGAAGTGATCGTTCCTGCAACCAATGCCACCGTCAGCTGTCCCCGCCGTCGTGCCTGACCTTGGTCAACTGAGGTTTTCCGGATCATGAATTTTGCCCTCATCCTGTTCATCGCCCTGGTGGTGACCGGTGCCATCTGGCTCGTCGACCACATCGCATTCAAGCCGCGCCGGCCTGCGGGACGAAAGGAACCTCTGCTGGTGGAATATTCCCGCAGTTTCTTTCCGGTGATCCTGGTGGTGTTCCTGCTGCGTTCCTTTCTGGTGGAGCCGTTCCGGATTCCTTCCGGTTCCATGATTCCCACCCTGCAGGCGGGTGATTTCATCCTGGTCAACAAGTACACCTGGGGCATCCGCCTGCCGGTGATCAACCGCAAGATCATCGAGATCAACCAGCCGCAGCGGGGCGACGTGGCCGTATTCCGCTATCCCGTGGATCCTTCGCTGGACTACATCAAGCGTATCGTGGGCCTGCCAGGCGATCGCGTGAGCTACATCGACAAGCAGCTCAGCATCAACGGAAAAGCGGTGAAGCTGGATTTCCTCGGACCCTACGACTATGTCAAACCCGGCCTCAACAATGTCGTGGCACAGCTCTATCTGGAACACCTGGATGGACATCCCCATCGCGTGCTGATCCAGCCCGAGGAGCCACCGGTGCGGCTGGAGGGCGTGCGTGTCTTCCGGTACCGCGATCATTGCGATTACAATGAACGCGGCTTCACCTGTGTGGTGCCGCCCGGTTACTACTTCGCCATGGGCGACAATCGGGACGACAGCACCGACAGCCGTTACTGGGGGTTCGTGCCGGATGAAAACATCGTCGGGCGCGCCTTCCTGATCTGGATGAACTTCGACGACTTCGGCCGCATCGGCAAATCCATCGAATGAGGGGGAGCGGGATGAAACATCAACGGGGCATGACGTTCATCGGCTGGGTCGTGGTGCTGGCCCTGGTGCTCACCTATGTGTACGTGGGCATCAAGGTCGTGCCGGCCTATATTGAGTTCTTTTCGGTGAAGAAGATCCTCGCCACCATGGCCAAGGAGCCCGGTTTCGCCACCATGACCCCGGCGGAAATCCGCAAGTCCTTCGAGCGGCGGCTTGCCATCGATTACGTGAGTGCTGTCACACCCCAGGACCTGGACATCCGCAAGGAGGGTGGAGAAAACGTGGTGAGCGTGGAATACGCCCAGAAAATCCCCCTGTTCTACAACGTGAGCGTGCTGCTGGACTTTTCCGCCAGCACAGCCGGCAGCAAACCGGCCAAAATGGTGGAATGACGGGCGACCTCAAGCGTCTTGCGCGCCAGCTGGGCTATGTTTTCAAAGAGCCGAAGCTGCTGCGCCAGGCTCTCACCCACCGCAGCTACGGCACGCCGCACAATGAGCGGCTGGAGTTCCTGGGCGACAGCGTCCTGTCCCTGGCCATTTCCACCCGCCTGTTCCACGACTTCCCGCGCCTGACCGAAGGCGAGCTGTCGCGCGTGCGCGCGCATCTGGTAAAGGAACCCACACTCGCGGAAATCGCTCAAAGCCTGTCCCTGGGCGACTATCTTTTCCTGGGCGAGGGCGAGCTCAAAAGCGGTGGCTTCCGCCGTCCCTCCATTCTGGCCGATGCCCTGGAGGCCATTGTCGGCGCCATCTATCTGGATGGCGGCTTTCCCGAGGCCCAGCGCGTGCTCAACGAACTGTACGCGCCGGTGATCGGGCGCCTGGATCCCCACACCCTGTCCAAGGATCCCAAGACCCGGCTGCAGGAATTCCTTCAGGGACGCAAGCTGCGCCTGCCCAAGTACACCATCGTCGCCACCGAGGGCGAGGCCCATGAGCAGCATTTCCGGGTGGAATGCCATATTCCGGAACTGGACATCCGCGTGCTGGGCGAAGGCTCGAGCCGGCGCAAGGCCGAACAGGAAGCGGCACGCCTGGCCTACGAGGTCGTGCAGGGCAGGAGCGGTCAGTCATGACTGAACCCGCGGGGTTCCGTGCCGGTTTCATCGCCATCGTGGGGCGGCCCAACGTGGGCAAGTCCACTCTGCTCAACGCCATCGTCGGCGAGAAGATCAGCATCGTTTCGCGCAAACCCCAGACCACGCGCCACCGCATCGTGGGCATCCATACCGATGACACGGCGCAATGGGTGTTCGTGGACACCCCGGGATTCCAGCTGCAATACCGCAACGCCCTCAACCGCACCATGAACAGGACGGTCACCGATGCCCTGGCAGGGGTGGACGTGGTGGTGTTCGTGGTGGAAGCCCTGCGTTACGACGCGCGCGACGCCGAGGTGGTCAAACTCCTGCCCCGGGACCGGCCGGTGATCCTGGCGGTGAACAAGACCGACACGGTGAAGGACAAGGCGCAGCTCCTGCCTTTTCTGGAGCAGATGGCCGCCACCTTCCCGTTCGCGGAAATCGTGCCCGTGAGCGCCCGCACCGGCAGCCAGATCCCCGAGCTATTGCGCGCGATCCGCCCCTATCTGCCGGAGGGACCGGCGCTCTACGACAAGGACGACATCACTGACCGCAGCGAGCGTTTCCTGGCCGCCGAGACGGTGCGCGAAAAGGTGTTTCGCCTGCTGGGTGACGAAGTGCCTTACGCCACCACGGTGATGATCGACAAGTTCGAGCAGGAAGGAAACCTGCGTCGCATCTATGCCTCGATCATCGTGGAGAAGGAGAGCCAGAAGGCCATCGTGATCGGCAAGGGTGGTGAGAAGCTCAAGGCCATCGGCAGCGAGGCACGCCAAGACCTGGAGCGTCTGTTCGGCGGCAAGGTGTATCTGGAACTGTGGGTGAAGGTGAAGAGCGGCTGGGCGGACGACGAACGGGCGGTGAAGAGTCTCGGCTATAGCGATTGAGCCATGACCGCACCCGAGCGGCCGCAGGACCAGCAGCCTGCCTACGTGCTCCACAGCCGTCCCTACCGGGAGACGAGCCTAATCGTGGAAGCCTTCGCGCGCGATGCAGGCCGCGTGGCGCTGGTGGCACGCGGAGCGCGTCGGCCGCGCTCGGCAGTGCGCGGCCTGCTCATGCCCTTCCAGCCCCTCACGCTGTCCTGGTTCGGCAAGGGGGAGCTGCGCACCCTCAGGCAGGCCGAGTGGCAGGGCGGACAACTTCCTCTCACCGGGCCGGCACTCATGTGCGGCTTCTATCTGAACGAGCTGCTGCTGCGCCTGCTGCCCCGGGACGATCCCCATCCCGCGCTGTTCGGCCACTACCAGACGGCACTCCAGGCCCTCGGGCAGCGCCAGCCCCAGGCACCGGTATTGCGCCGCTTCGAGAAGGCCCTGCTGCAGGAGCTGGGCTATGCGCTGGTGCTGGAGCACGAAGCCCACAGCGACGTGCCCATCGCGCCCGACGTGCTCTACGTCTATCAGCCGGAACATGGTCCCGTGCGGCGGGCGGCAGGGGAGGGCGGTGTACAATTGCGGGGACGCACGCTGCTGGATCTGGCCCGCGACGATTACTCCGATCCCACCACGCTCGCCCAGGCCAAGCAGCTCATGCGCATGCTGATTGCCCACCAGCTGGGCGGTGATGCCCTGCAAACCCGCCAACTGCTCATGGACCTGCAGGAACTATGATCTACCTCGGCGTCAACATCGACCACATCGCCACCGTGCGTCAGGCGCGCGGCACCCGCTATCCCAGTCCCGTGCAGGCGGCGCTCATCGCCGAATCCGCCGGGGCCGATGCCATCACGCTGCACCTGCGCGAGGACCGGCGCCACATCCAGGATGCGGACGTGGAGATCCTGCGCCAGATCCTGCAGACCCGCATGAACCTGGAAATGGCAGTGACCGAGGAAATGCTGGCCATCGCCCAGCGGGTGCGTCCCCAGGATGCCTGTCTGGTGCCGGAACGGCGCGAGGAACTCACCACCGAGGGCGGGCTGGACGTGGTGAGCCAGTTCGACCGCGTGCGCCATGCCTGCGCCGTGCTGGGCGCGGCCGGCATCCGCGTATCCCTGTTCATCGCCCCGGATGAGGAGCAGGTGCGCGCGGCCAAGGAGGCGGGCGCGCCCGTGATCGAGATCCACACCGGCCACTATGCCAACCTCGAGCCCGGCCCGGAATGCGATGGGGAGTTCGAACGCATCCGCAGCGCGGCGGCGTTCGGCGCCGCCCTGGGGCTGCAGATCAATGCCGGTCACGGCCTGCACTACCACAACGTGCAGCGCATCGCGGCCATTCCGGAAATCCGCGAGCTCAACATCGGCCATGCCATCGTCGCCCAGGCCCTGTTCTCCGGCTGGGAGGCGGCGGTGCGGGAAATGAAGCGCCTGATGCTGGCGGCCCGCGGCCTGTGACACTCCATGGCCATCTACGGGATCGGCACCGACATCGTGGAAGTGCGGCGCATGGCGGCCATCCTGGCGCGCCACGGCACGCGCTTTGCGCGCCATGTGCTGAGCCCGCTGGAACTGCCGGAATTCGCGGCCAGCGCTTTTCCGGAACGCTTTCTGGCCAAACGCTTCGCCGCCAAGGAAGCCTTTGCCAAAGCCGCCGGCACGGGTCTGAGACACCCGGTGTCCCTCACCCGCCTCAGCATCACCCACGATGCCCTGGGCAAACCCGGTTTCGCTTGGGATGCAATTCTGGGTGAATGGCTGGCCGAGCGCGGCATCCGGGCCTGTCATCTGTCCGTGAGCGACGAGAAGGAGCTGGTGGCCGCCTTCGTCGTGCTGGAGCGTGCGGCATGACGCCCCTTGGTCCCGTCATGCTGGACCTTTCGGGCACCGAACTCACGCCCGAGGAACGGGAACGCCTGCGCCATCCCCTGGTGGGGGGTGTCATCCTGTTCGCGCGCAACTACGCCTCGCCCGCCCAGCTGCGGGAACTGACCCACGCCATCCACGAGCTCCGCCAGCCCCGTCTCCTGATCGGCGTGGATCACGAGGGCGGCCGCGTGCAACGCTTCCGCGACGGCTTCACGCGCCTGCCCGCCATGCGCCGGCTGGGGGAGATCTGGGATGCCCATCCCCAGCGCGCGCGCCGGCTGGCGCACCAGGTGGGTTACGTGCTGGCCGCGGAGCTGCGGGCCTGCGGCGTGGACTTCAGCTTCACGCCGGTGCTGGATCTGGACTGGGGCACAAGCGGCGTGATCGGCGACCGCGCCTTCCACCGCCACCCCCAGGCCGTGTCCGAGCTGGCCCACGCCCTCATGCTGGGCATGAAGGAAGCGGGCATGGCGGCGGTGGGCAAGCATTTCCCCGGGCACGGTCATGTGGCGGCCGATTCCCACCTGGCCGTGCCGGTGGACGAGCGGGAACGAGCCGACCTGGAGCTGGCGGACCTCATTCCCTTCCGGCAGATGATCGACTACGGGCTGCCGGCCATCATGCCAGCCCATGTCATCTATCCCCGCGTGGATGCCCGGCCGGCCGGCTTCTCCCCCGTGTGGCTGAAACACATCCTGCGCG
>JBBFMG010000086.1:0-9079 GCA_037478575.1 Burkholderiales bacterium
ATGGCGTGATGGATTCCATCGGTTTTCCCCGCGGGCTCATCCGCTACGATTCCGAGGTGAACATCAAATCCCCCCAGCCGGGCAAGCCCCGCCTGCACTGGAAGCGGCTCAAGGTGGTGGGCTATGGACTGGCGGTGGTGGTGATGTCGGGGTTGCTCATCTACAGCATCGCGGGCCGTAGCGATCTGGAACAGGCCGTGATCCAGGTGCGCCAGCCCCTCTACGTGGTGCTGTCCGACGGCCAGATCCGCAACCGCTACCAGATCCGGCTGGCCAACCGCAGTGACCATGCCCAGACCTATCTGCTCGGTGTGCGCGGACTTCCTGCGGAGGCCGCCGACTTCGGCAACTTCCGCGAGGTCACGGTCAAGCCCAGCCAGAGCATCCTCGTTCAGGTGAGCGTGAAACTGCCGCCGGAGGCTGCGGCGCGCGTGGCGGACTTCCAATTCACCATCACCCCCAAAAGCCGGCCGGATGAGGTGCACGTGAGCCCGGCGCGTTTCTACGGCCCGCACTCATGAGCGTGCTCGTCACCCTGTTCGGCGGCGTGGCGCTGGTGGTGGTGCTGTACCAGCTGCTGCGCCTGCTGGGGCTTTCCAACTACTGGCGGGGCGTGATCAGCGGCGTGCTGCCGCTGGTGGGCTACGCCCTCTACAGCACGGGCAACTGGGCGGGGCTGGATGTGCTGGCCATCCACACCGCCGTCTATCTTTCCACGGCCACCCTGCTCACCCTGGCCGCGAGCCGCGAAGGTGAGCAAAACAGCGGCAAACGGCCGCCCATGCACTGGGCGCCCAAGGCCTTCATCGGTTTCTTCCTGTTCGTGCTCGTCCTCAACGCGGCGTTTCTCTATGTCTCCAGCCAGGGCCTGCCACCGTGGCTCGCCCGCTGGGTATTGCCCGGCGCCCAGGACGGGCGGGTGCACACCGCCTTCCCCGGGGTGGTGCCCCATGGGGTGGAGGCCGCCAGGGAAATCGGCTCCGAACTTTCGGCGCGCCATCGCCAGCTGCGCCTGGGCTGGCGTGTGGAGTGGCAGGGGCTCGATCGCCTGGCCCGCGACGGTGCGGCGCAGGTGACCGTGCGCGCCCGCGACCGGGACGACACGCCCCTTGCCGATGCGCGGGTGACCCTGGAGCTTTTGCGTCCCGCCCAGGCCAAAAGCGATCTCGCCTATGAGCTGGCTCCCGGCGAACCCGGCCTGTTCCAGAGCTGGGTACGCCTGCCGGAGCCCGGACGCTGGATCGCCGTGATCCGCGTGACCCGAGGGCAGGACAGCTTCCAGGCGGAGGAGCAGCTCACCGTGCAACGGGTGCAATGAGCGGCGACTGCTTCCACTGCGGCCAGCCGATCCCGGGGGACGTGCAGCTGTCCGTCACCATCGACGGGGAACCGCGCGCCATGTGCTGCCGTGGCTGCCAGGCGGTGGCCGAGGCCATCGTCGCCAACCACCTGGAGGACTATTACCGCCACCGGACCGCGCCCGCCACCACACCCCAGGAACTGGTGCCCGAGGCCCTGGGGCGGCTTGCGGTCTACGACCATCCGGACATCCAGAAGAGCTTCGTCATCGACGCCGGTGAGCACACCCGCGAGGCGGTGCTGATTCTGGAGGGCATCACCTGTGCCGCCTGCATCTGGCTCAACGAGCGTCACCTCATGCAGCTGCCAGGTGTGAAGGCGGTGAGCGTCAATTACGCCACCCACCGCGCGCGCATCGCCTGGGACGAGCGGGAAATCAGCCTGTCCCGCATCCTCTCCGAGATCCGGCTGCTGGGCTACGACGCCCATCCCTACAACGCCCACGCCGCCGAGACCCTGCGCCGGCAGCGCCGCAGTCAGGACCTACGCCGGCTGTTCGTGGCGGGGCTGGCTTCGGCGCAGGTGATGATGTTCGCCATCGCCCTCTATGCCGGGGCCTACTACTACGACATGGATCACGGCACGGCCCAGCTCATGCGCTGGGCCAGCCTGATCCTCAGCATCCCGGTGGTGCTCTATTCCGCCGTGCCCTTCTATCGTGCCGCCTGGAGCGGTCTGAAAAGCCGCCACCTCAACATGGACGTGCCGGTGAGTCTCGCCGTGGTGAGTGGCTTTTGGGGCAGCGCCTGGGTCACCTGGCAGGGTGAGGGCGTGGTGTATTTCGACACCATCACCATGTTCGTCTTCATCCTGCTCGCTTCCCGCTTCCTGGAGCAGGGCGCCCGGGAAAAATCCGTGGAAGCTGCGGAGAACCTGCTCAAACTCGCGCCGGCCATGGCCACCCGGGTGCGCGACGGCCGTCAGGAAGTGGTGCCGGTGCTGGAGCTTGCCCCCGGGGACGTGATTCTTGCCAGGCCCGGCGAGGCCATCGCTGCGGACGGTGTGGTGGTAGAAGGGGAGAGCAGCGCGGACGAGGCCCTGCTCACCGGGGAGAGCCGGCCCGTGCCCAAGCGTCCCGGGGATGGCGTTATCGCCGCCAGCGTCAATCTGGAAGGGCCGCTTCTGGTGCGGGTGACCGGGGTGGGGGAGAACACCGTCCTGGCGGGCATCGTGCGCCTGCTGGACCGGGCCCAGGCGCAAAAGCCCAGACTCGCCCAGCTCGCCGACCGGGTGGCGGGCTGGTTCACCCTGGCGCTGCTTTTGCTCGCGCTGGCCACCGGTATCGGCTGGGCGCTGGTGGCGCCGGAGCGGGTGTTCGAGATCGTGCTCGCCGTCCTGGTGGTGACCTGTCCCTGTGCCCTCTCCATTGCCGCCCCTGCGGCCATTGCCGCCGCCAGCTCCAGCCTGCTCAAGCGCGGCATTCTCCTCACCCGGGGCCATGCCCTGGAGACCCTGGCCCGGGTGGACCACGTGGTACTGGACAAGACCGGCACCCTGACCCACGGCCGTCCCTGGCTGGAGCGGGTGATTCCCTTAGGCCGGCTCGACGAGGACCGGGCCCGGGTGCTGGCGGCCAGCCTGGAACAGGCCTCTGAGCACCCCCTGGCGGCGAGCTTTCTCGCCGCGGTGCCCGCCGACCGGCTGCTTCCGGTGACCGCGGCCCAGAACACGCCGGGCGTCGGTGTGGCGGGAACCATCGAGGGGGTGCGCTACCAGCTGGGCAACGCCCGCGTGCTCAAGACCGTGCCACCCTTGCCCGCGGACGTTCCGCCCGGCGCCACGGTGGTGTGGCTGGCGCGCGACGGCCAGCCCCTGGCGGCCTTCCTGTTGGGCGACCGGCTGCGTGACGAAGCGCCGGCGCTCATGGAACGCCTCGCGGCCATGGGGGTGGCTGTGACCATCCTGAGCGGGGATGCCGAGCCCGCGGTGCGCCACGTGGCCCAGGCCCTGGGCGTGCGCGACTGGCGGGCCCAGATGCGGCCGGAGGACAAGCTCGCGGCCCTGCAGGCCCTGCAGCAGGCGGGCAGGGTGGTGGCCATGGTGGGAGACGGTGTCAACGACGCGCCGGTGCTGGCTGCGGCCCAGGTATCCATCGCCATGGGCGGTGGCACCCAGGTGGCCCGCTCCAGCAGCGACATCGTCCTGCTCTCCGAGAACCTGCTGGACGTAGCGCGTGCCCTGCACACCGGCCGTCGGGCCATCGCCGTGATGAAGTCCAACTTCGCCTGGGCGGTGGGCTACAATCTGGTGGCCCTGCCCTTCGCGGTGCTGGGCTACATCCCCCCCTGGGTCGCGGCAATCGGCATGTCGGCGAGCTCCCTGATCGTGGTCCTCAACGCCCTGCGCCTCAAGTGACCATGGCCTCCATTCTGTTCTTCCTCATCGGCTTGTCCACCCTGGTGTTCCTTGCCCTCGCCGTGGGCATCTGGTGGGCGGTGAAAAGCGGCCAGTTCGACGACCTGGAAGGTCCCGCCCAGCGCATCCTGATGGACGACGACGATCCCCTGCTCCCCGGGCGGGACCGGCAATTGAAGGACGGAGAGTAAGGCCCTATAATGCCGGGTCAATATTTTCAGACACTTGCGGAGCGATCATGATCAAGACCCTGTTCTCCAAGGAAAACCTGCCCATGACCCTGGTGGCGGCGCTGGTGCTGCTGGGCTGGATGTCCTTCCTGTCGGTGATCCTCGCCAATCTCTGAGCGCTCCCCACAAAAAAGCGCTGCCGGGTCACCCCGGCAGCGCTTTTCGTTTCAGGGCCTGCCTTTCAGCAGGTGGCGCTTTCGCAGCCCTGGGCCACGATGGCGGCTTTCATCTTCTGCAGGGCCTTGGCCTCGATCTGACGGATGCGTTCTGCCGATACCCCGTATTCCGCTGCCAGCTCGTGCAGAGTCAGGGTATCGCCCTCGCGCAGCCAGCGCGTCTCAATGATGCGGCGACTGCGTTCGTCCAGGCTGGCCAGGGCTTGAGTGAGCCCCCGCTCACGGAGCAGCTCGCCTTCCTTGTACTCCAGCTGGCGCGCCGGTTCCGCTTCCGCATCCGTGAGGTAGGCGATGGGAGCGAAGCCCTGTTCGTCGTCGTCGCCCACGGGTTCCAGGGCCACGTCACCACCATCCAGGCGGGTTTCCATTTCCACCACCTCTTCCGGTTTCACCCCCAGGTCCTTGGCGATGGCCTCCACTTCCCGCGGCCCCAGGGTGCCCAGGCTCTGCTTCATGCTGCGCAGGTTGAAGAACAGCTTGCGCTGGGCCTTGGTGGTGGCGATCTTCACCATGCGCCAGTTGCGCAGGATGAATTCGTGGATTTCCGCCTTGATCCAGTGGATGGCGAAGGACACCAGACGCACGCCCCGGTCCGGATCGAAGCGGCGCACCGCCTTCATCAGACCCACGTTGCCTTCCTGGATCAGGTCGGCCTGGGGCAGCCCATAGCCGGCATAGCCCCGGGCGATGTTGACCACCACCCGCAGGTGGGACAGCACCAGGGTGCGGGCCGCGTCCAGATCGTTGTGATCCCGCAGGCGCCGCGCCAGGGTGTATTCCTCCTCGGCGCTCAGCACGGGAAAGGCCTTCACCGCCTGGATGTAGCTTTCCAGGCTGCCCACGGACGGATTCGGCAAGGTGATTGCGGTCATGTTGGTCCCTCCCACTTGATGGCTTGATGTTAGCACTCGCGCACTGAGAGTGCTAGCGGGGGGCAAAAGTTCCGGATGGCGGAAAAACCGTCAGAGGCGGCGCAACTGCTGGGTGGTGGCGAGCCAGGCGCCCAGCCAGCCCAGGGTGGCAGACAGGCCGAGCAGCAGCCCCGCCTCGCGCCAGCCCAGCCCTTCCAGGCGGAAGGCGGCGCCGTAGGCCGCGGCCAGGGCATCCACCCGTCCCCCCAGGAAGACGAGCCCCCCCGCCAGGAGAAGCCAGGCCAGCAGGGCGCCCAGCAGACCCTGGAGGGTGCCCAGGTAGAGGAAGGGCCGGCGCACGAAGGCATCGGTCGCCCCCAGCAGGCGGCTCAGCTCGATCTCCTCGCGCTGGGCCAGCACCTGCAGGCGGATGGTGTTGAAGCTCACTGCCACCAGGGCGGTGGCCATCAGCCCCGCCAGAAGCAGGACGAAATCCCGGCCCAGGGCGAGCCAGGCGGCGAGCCGCTGGGCCCAGGCGGCGTCCAGCGTGGCCCGCGCCACCCCGGGCAGGCGGGCGAGCTCTGCGCGCAGGGCCTCCAGGGCGGCGGGTGTCGTGTCCCGGGGCGTGAGGACAAAGGCATCGGGCAGGGGGTTGCGGCCCAGGGTGGCGACCACGTCCGCCACCCCGGCCCGGCCGGAGAGTCCCCGCAGCGCCTCGTCCCGACTCACGAAGCGCACCCGGGCGAGGTCTTTGCGGGCGCGCAGGGTGCGGGCCAGCTCCTGGGACTGGGTCGTGCCTTCCTTGAGGAACAGGGTGATCTCGGGTGTGCTGGACACGTGGTTCGCCAGGCGGGCCACGTTGGTGAGCACCAGGTAGAGGCTGGCAGGCAGGGTGAGGGCCACGCCGATCACCAGCACCGTGAGGCCCGTGGCGAAGGGAGTGGCGCCCAGGCGTACCAGGGTGTGGGCGAGCGCCGCCCGCTGCTGCGCGAACCAGTTTTTCATGGCTGCACCCGGCCCGCGCGCAGGGTCAGCACACGCGGTTTCAAGCGCTCGATGAGCCGCGGCTCATGGGTGGCGATCACCAGGGTGACGCCGGCGCGGCTGAAGGCAGCCAGCATGTCCAGGAGCAGCTCGGCGTAGTCCGCATCCAGATTGCCCGTGGGTTCATCGGCGAGCAGGATGCTGGGCCGGTTGACGATGGCGCGGGCAATGGCCAGCCGCTGCTGCTCGCCGCCGGATAGCGTCATGGGCATGGCCCGTTCCCGATCCAGCAGGCCCACCTTGTCCAGCGCCGCGCGCGCCCGCCGCGCCGCCTCCTTCACCGGCATGCCCGAGATGCGCAGGGGCAGCATCACGTTCTCGAAGCAGTTGCGGTCGTAGAGCAGCCTGGCGTCCTGGAACACCAGGCCCAGGGTGCGGCGCCAGTAGGGCATGGCCTTGCGCGACAGCCGCCCGATGTTCTGGCCATCCACCACCACGCTGCCGGAGGTGGGCCGCTCGATGCCGGCGATGAGCTTGAGCAGGGTGGACTTGCCGGCGCCGGACGGGCCGGTGACGGCCACCATCTCGCCGGTGGCGATGGTGAAACTGGCTTCGGAAAGGGCCTCGTGTCCGCCCGGGTAACGCTTGGTGACCTGACTGAAGGTGATCACTCGAACAGGGCTTCCACGAATTCGCGGGCGCGAAAGGGCTGCAGATCCTCCCGGCTCTCGCCCACCCCGATGAAGCGCACCGGGATGGGACGGGCCTTGGCGATGGCCGCCAGCACACCACCCTTGGCGGTTCCGTCGAGCTTGGTCACCACCAGTCCGGTGAGACCGAGGGCATCGTCGAAGGCCCTCACCTGGGCCACGGCGTTCTGCCCGGTGTTGGCATCCAGCACCAGCAAAATCTCGTGGGGCGCGCTGGGCTCGGCCTTGGCGATGACGCGCTTGACCTTCTTGATTTCCTCCATGAGGTGGAGCTGGGTGGGCAGCCGGCCCGCGGTATCGGCCAGCACCACATCCACGCCCCGCGCCCTGGCGGCCTGCACGGCATCGTAGATGACGGCGGCGGAATCGCCCTTTTCCTGGGCGATCACGGTGACGTTGTTGCGTTCGCCCCAGATCATGAGCTGTTCCCGCGCGGCGGCGCGGAAGGTGTCGCCCGCCGCGAACAGCACGCTTTTGCCCTGGTTCTGGAACCAGTGGGCGAGCTTGCCGATGGTGGTGGTCTTGCCTGCGCCGTTGACGCCCACCATCATGATCACGAAGGGTTTGTGGCCGGCGATCTCCAGGGGTTTCTCCAAAGGCGCCAGCAGTTCCGTCAGGGCGTCCATGAGCGCCGCCCGGAGCTGCTCGGCCTCCGTGAGCCGGTCCCGCTTGACCCGGGCGCGCAGCGTCGCGAGCAGCGCTTGAGTCGCTTCCACCCCCACGTCGGCGGTGAGCAGGACCGTTTCCAGCTCCTCGAACAGCGCCTCGTCGATCTTGCCGTGGGCCCCGAACAGGCCGCTCAAGCGGCTGCCCAGCTGTTCCCGTGTGCGGGCGAGTCCCCGCTTCAGACGCTCCCGCCAGGTGAGGCGGGGCGTTTCCTGAGCGGCTTCGGGCTCGAGTTCGGACTTGGATTTGAAGAAACCAAACATGGGGGAAGCGGTCGGATGGAAGGCGGAGCACAGGCGCCGTTGAGCGTTGAATTATACTACCGCCTCGCTTTGACCAAGGATCGACGATGAGTGCTGCCCGACAGCCGCTTAGTTGGATTTTCGCGGCCCTGTTCCTGCTGGGCCTGTTCGGGCCCGTGTGGGCGGCCGGCCGGGTCGAGACCCACACCCTCGCCAACGGACTGCGCATCTTCGTCAAGGAAGACCATCGCGCCCCGGTGGTGGTGTCCCAGGTGTGGTACCGCGCCGGCAGCATGGACGAGCACAACGGCGCCACCGGGGTGGCCCACGTGCTGGAACACATGATGTTCAAGGGCACGCGACAGGTGCCCGCCGGGGAATTCTCCCGTCTCATCGCCGCCGCCGGCGGACGCGAGAATGCCTTCACCAGCCGCGACTACACCGCCTATTTCCAGACCCTGCAGAAGGACAGGCTGGCGCTCGCCTTTCGGCTGGAGGCGGACCGCATGGCCAATCTCGTGCTGAGCGAGCAGGAGTTTGCCAAGGAAATCGAGGTGGTGCGCAACGAGCGGCGCTGGCGCACCGAGGACAAGCCCCAGTCGCTGGTGTATGAGGCGCTCATGGCCACTGCCTTCCAGGCCAGCCCCTATCGCTGGCCGGTGATCGGCTGGATGAATGATCTGGACAACATGACCGTGGCCGATGCGCGCGCCTGGTACCGCCGCTGGTATGCCCCCAACAATGCCGCGCTGGTGGTGGTGGGCGATGTCAAAGCGCGCGAGGTGTTCCAACTGGCCCAACGCTATTTCGGCTCCATTCGGGCGCGGCCCTTGCCGGGGCGCAAACCCCAGCTGGAACCGGAGCAGACGGGGCCGCGCCGGGTGACGGTCAAGGCGCCGGCCAAGCTGCCCTATCTGATCATGGCCTGGCACGCGCCGGTGCTCAAGGATCCGGAACAGGACTGGGAGCCCTATGCCCTGGAGATGCTCGCCGGTGTGCTGGATGCCAATGCCGCCGCGCGCTTTCCCGCGCGCCTGGTGCGTGAAAGCCGGGTGGCGGTGGAGGCGGGGGCCAGTTACGACAGCGTCCAGCGCGGCCCGGGCCTGTTCCTGGTGGATGGCACGCCCAGCGAGGGACGCACGGTCCAGGATCTGGAAGCGGCCATCCGCGCGGAACTTGCGCGCATCCAGGAGGAAGGGGTCGGGGAAGACGAGCTGTCACGTATCCGTGCCCAGCTCATCGCCGCCCAGGTGTATCAGCGCGATTCCATGTTCTACCAGGCGATGCAAATCGGGGAGGTGGTGACGGTGGGCTTCGACCCGAGTCTCGTGGAGCGGCGCATCGAAAAACTGAAGGCGGTCACCACCGAACAGGTGCAGGCCGTGGCGCGCAAGTATCTGCTGGATGATCACCTCACCGTCGCCACGCTGGATCCCCAGCCGCTCACTGCCCGAAAGCCCGCCACACCGCCCAAGGGATTGCGCCATGTCCAATGAGCCTTGCCGC
>JBBFMG010000087.1:0-9056 GCA_037478575.1 Burkholderiales bacterium
GGGCCAGCGTGGTCTTGCCCATGCCGTTGCGGCCGACCACCCCGAGCACGCCGTGCTCGAGTTCGAGCGACACGCCTTGCAGCGCGTGCGCGCGGCCGCCCAGCGCATGGCGGCCCTGATCGACGGCCTGCTTACGCTGTCCCGGCTGGCGCGTGCGCCGCTGGCGCGCCGCGCCGTGGATCTGAGCGCCCTGGCCCGGGAGGTGATTGGGGAACTGCAGGCCGGCGAGCCGCGCGATGGCGTCGCCGTGCATATCGAGCCCGGCATCATGGCCGAAGGCGATCCCACCCTGCTGCGCATCGTCCTGGCCAACCTGCTGGGCAATGCCTGGAAATACACCCGCCACACGCCGGAGCCGGAAATCCGGTTCGGCACGGAACGCGACAACGACGGCCTCGTGTATTTCGTGCGTGACAACGGGGTGGGTTTCGAGATGCAATACGCAGACAAACTGTTCGGGGTGTTCCAGCGTCTGCATCACGCCTCGCAGTTCGAAGGCACGGGCATTGGCCTGGCCACCGTACAGCGCGTCATCCACCGCCATGGCGGGCGCGTCTGGGCGCAAGCGGAACCCGGACACGGGGCCATCTTCCGCTTCACCCTTGGCCCCGGCCTCGACCGGGAAGGAGCCGCACCATGAACGACGGCAGTGGCAAGACCATCCTCCTCGTGGAGGACAACCCGGACGACGAGGCGCTCACCCTGCGCGCCCTGCGCAGGAACCGCATCCTCAACGAAGTCGTGGTAGCCCATGACGGCGTGGAAGCGCTGGACTACCTGTTCTGCCGCAATGCCCATGCCGCGCGTCCCCCGGAAAATCCCCAGCTGATACTGCTCGACCTCAAGCTGCCCCGGCTCGATGGCCTCGAAGTGCTGCGTGCCGTGCGCAGCGACCCGCGCACTCGGCTGCAGCCGGTGGTGATCCTGACCAGCTCCCGCGAGGAGCAGGACATCCTGCGCGGGTATGAGCTGGGCGCCAACAGCTACATCCGCAAACCGGTGGACTTCGACCAGTTCCTGGAGGCCGTGCGCCAGCTGGGCCTGTACTGGCTGGTGCTCAACGTCCCTCCCCCCGCGGGGCCGCGCTGATGGCCGCGCCCCTGCGTGTGCTGCTGGTGGAGGATTCGGAGGACGATGCGCTCCTCCTGGAACGCCAGCTCAGGCGCGGCGGGCTCGACGCCATCACCCGGCGCGTGGATTCGGCAGCGGAGCTGCGCGCCGCGCTCATACAGCAGCCCTGGGACGTCATCATCACCGACCACAACCTGCCGGGGTTCGACTCCCATGCCGCCCTGGAGGTGGTGCGGGCCAGCGGCTGCGACGCGCCGGTGATCATCGTCTCCGGCTCCATCGGCGAGGACCTGGCGGTTGCGGCCATGAAGGCCGGGGCCGCCGATTACCTGATGAAGGACAACCTGGCGCGGCTGGTGCCCGCCATCGAACGCGAGCTGCGTGAGGCGGCACGGCGGCGCGAGCATCGTGCGGCAGAAGCCACCATCGCCCACATGGCCTTCCACGACGCCCTGACCGGGCTTTTGAACCGCCATGGCTTCGAGCGGCGCCTGCAGGAGATGCTCACCCGCCCCGGTCCCCATGCCCTGCTCTATCTCGACCTGGACCAGTTCAAGGTGGTGAACGACACCTGCGGCCATGGCGCAGGGGACGAGCTTCTGCGCCAGCTCGCCCGCCTGCTGAGAAACCGGGTGCAGGGCGGCGACACCCTGGCACGTCTGGGCGGCGACGAATTCGGCCTGCTGCTGGAAAACTGTTCCCTGCCGGAAGCGGAACGCGCCGCGCAGGCCCTGCTCGGTGCGATCAACGGCTTCCGCTTCACCTGGGCGGGCACGCATTTCACCCTGGGTGGCAGCATCGGCCTGGTGCCCGTCACCGACGACCGGACCAGCCTCACGGAACTGCTGCGCCATGCCGACGTGGCCTGCTATGCGGCCAAGGACCTGGGCCGCAACCGCGTGCACGTGTATGCGCCGGACGACCGTGAGCTTTTGCGCCGCCAGGGGGAGATGCAGTGGGTGGCACGTATCCACGCCGCATTGGCGGAAAACCGCTTCGTGCTCTACCGGCAAAGCATCCTTCCGCTCATGGGGGGCGCCGGCACGCCGGGCTGCTGTGAACTCCTGCTGCGTCTGCGCGACGAGCAGGGGGGTCTGGTCCTGCCCGGCGCCTTCCTGCCGGCGGCAGAGCGTTACAACCTGGCCTCCGCCATCGATCGCTGGGTGGTGCGGCACCTGCTGCAGGCCGTGGCGCGCGCCCGCACGGCGGGCCAGCCCACCCCGGGCCAGTTCTTCATCAACATTTCGGGCACCACCCTCAACGACACGGATTTCTTCGAGTTCGTGGAAGAGGAACGGGCACGCGCCGGTGTGGCGGCCCGGTCACTCTGCTTCGAGATCACGGAGACCGCGGCAGTGGCCCATCTCGACCGGGCAGTGGCCTTCATAGAGGCCCTGCGCCGGCGGGGCTGCCAGTTCGCCCTGGACGACTTCGGCGCGGGCCTGAGCTCCTTTTCCTACCTCAAGAACATCCCGGTGGATTACCTCAAGATCGACGGCCATTTCGTGCGCAACGTGCTGGTGGACCCCATGGACCGGGCCATCGTCGAATCGGTCAACCGCATCGGCCACGTGGTGGGGCTGAAGACCATCGCCGAGTTCGTGGAGAGCGAGGCGGTACGGACGGAGCTCGCCGCCCTTGGCGTCGACTATGCGCAGGGCTTCGGGCTGCACCGCCCCGAACCCCTGGATGACTGCGGCGCGGCATGAGGGGGCTTGTGTTTTGCGGCCCTGCCCCCATCTTGGGCGCGGGCGGGCTCCGCCCGCGGTCTGTTTTGCTGTATAATTCAAGGACTTGTTTTTTTAGGAGCGCATCATGCCGATCTACGAATACCGCTGCAGCGCATGCGGCTTCCAGAAGGAATACCTGCAGAAGATGAGCGACGCGCCGCTCACCACCTGCCCGGAATGCGGCAAGGAGACCTTCTCCAAGCTGCTCTCGGCCGCCGGCTTCCAGCTCAAGGGCAGCGGCTGGTACGTAACCGACTTCAAGGGCAACGGCTCCGCGCCCAAGAAGGAGGAAAACCCCGCGCCCGCCTGCGGCGCCGGCGCCTGCCCGGCCTGCCAGGCCTGACCACCCACCACGGGATGGAGCGGACCGGCGCTCGTCCGGCCCGCTTTTTCCATGCGCACCCCACCCCTGAAACGCTACTTCGTCACCGGCCTGCTGATCTGGGTGCCCCTGGTCATCACGGTGTGGGTGATCGGCTTCCTGATCGGCACCCTGGACGGTGTGCTGGACCTGCTGCCGGGAGCCTACCACCCGGACCGCTGGCTCGGCACCCACGTGCCGGGCCTGGGCGCCATCGTCGTGCTCACCGTGATCCTGCTCACGGGCATGGTGACCGCCAACTACTTCGGCCGCCGGCTGCTCGCCCTGTGGGAAAGGCTGCTGGCGCGCATCCCGGTGGTGAAATCCATCTACAGCAGCGTCAAGCAGGTGAGCGACACCCTGTTCTCGGGCCAGGGGGAGGCCTTCCGCAAGGTGCTGCTGGTGCGCTATCCCCACCCGGAAGCCTGGTCCCTCGCCTTCCAGACCAACGTGCCGGCGGAAGTGCGCGCCGCCCTGGGCGAGGACTACGTGGCAGTGTTCATTCCCACCACCCCCAGCCCGGTGAACGGTTTCTACTTCTACGTGAAGAGGGAAGAAACCCGGGAAGTCCCCATCAGCGTGGACCTCGCGCTGAAATACATCGTCTCCATGGGGGCCGTGGCCAACCCGGCACGGGACCGGGCCGCAGTCTATCCCGGCAACTGAAGCCGCCATCGGGTCAGTACCGCCCCACCGACTTCCCCTGATCTGGAAAGACGCTATACTCCCGGGCTTTTTGTGCCTGGAGTTTTCATGCGTTCCCTCCCGATGTCCACCGGCCGCACGCCGGTCCTGCCCTGCCTGCTTGGGGCCTGCCTGATCGGCTTCGCCGCCCCCGCCTGCGCCACCAATGGCATGAACATGGAAGGCTACGGTGCCGTGGCCACTGCCCTGGGAGGCGCGTCCCAGGCCTACGACAACGGCACGGCGGCCATGATGAACAACCCCGCCACCCTGGCCCTGATGGAGCCGGGACGCCGCGCGGATCTTGCCTACGGCTTCCTCGGCCCCACGGTGGAAGCCCGCTACGGCGCCATGACGGCGCGCTCCCGCGCGGACGCCTTTTCCATGCCCGCTTTCGGCTGGATGAAGAAAACGGGCGAGCTTGCCTGGGGCTTCGGCATCTACGGTCAGGGAGGCATGGGCACGGAATATGCCGGGGATAGCTTCATGAGCGCAGGCAGCGGGCTCACCACGCGCAGCGAGCTGTCGGTGGGGCGGGTGATCCTTCCCCTGGCCTATACCGTCTCGCCCAGGCTGTCGGTGGGCGCCCACCGTCGACTTCGTGTGGATGGGCCTGGACCTGCAGATGGCCATGAACGGTGCGCAGATGCAGGCCATGGGCGCTCTCGGCCAGGGCAGTGTGGGCGGATCGCTCGCGGCAGGGCTGGCGAGCCTGGGCGCGACCGACGTAGCCTACTTCGACTTCTCCAACGACAGCCGATTTACCGGCCAGGCGCGCGGCTATGGCGCAGGCGGCAAGCTGGGGCTGGTCTATGAACTCGCGCCAACCCTTAGACTCGGCGCGAGCTGGCACAGCCGGACCGCGGTATCCGACATGAGCTCCGATCGGGCCCAGATTCGTCTGATCACCGCTGGCGGCACGAGCCTCCTTTCCGGCCGCATCCGCATCCACGATTTCCAGTGGCCGGAAACCTGGAGCGCGGGGCTCGCCTGGCAGCCGCACCGCGACTGGCTGCTGGTGGCCGACTGGAAACGTCTGCAGTGGGCACGCGTGATGAAGGATTTCCGCATGCGTTTCGAGGCGGATGCGGGCGGTGATCTGGAGCTGACCCTGAACCAGAACTGGAACAACCAAAACGTTCTCATGCTGGGCGTGGCCTGGCAGACGGGTCCGCGCTGGACCTTGCGCGCGGGTGCCAATCTCGCCGCCAACCCGGTGCCGGACGCGCTCATGCACCCCCTCTTCCCCGCCATCGTGCGCAATCACGTCACCGCGGGTGTGGGCTACGCCTTCGACCGCACCAGCAGCCTCGACTTCGGGCTGACCCACGGCTTCCGGGTGGAGGCCACCAATGCCGCGGGGGTGACGGTGAGCCATCGCCAGACCAACTGGCAGCTGGTGTACGGCCGGCGTTACTGACGGGTCGCGGGCGGGGGCTTCCGGTATAATTTCGGGTTTTTCGCCGCCCAGCGGGCGGCGCCTCCAGGACATCCCCATGCGTACTCATTACTGCGGCCACGTCAATCTCGACCATCTGGACCAGACTGTCACCCTGTGCGGCTGGGCCCACCGCCGGCGCGACCACGGCGGCGTGATCTTCATCGACCTGCGTGACCGGGAGGGCCTGGTGCAGGTGGTGTGCGACCCTGCCCAGAGCGACGCCGCGCCCGATACTTTCGCCACCGCGGAAAAGGTGCGCAACGAATACGTGCTGCAGGTCACCGGCCGCGTGCGGCGCCGGCCCGAGGGCACCGTCAATCCCCATCTGGCCACGGGGGCGATCGAGGTGGTGGCCACACGGCTTGCCATCCTCAATCCATCCGCGCCGCTGCCTTTCCAGCTGGACGAGGAGCCCTCGGAGAACGTGCGCCTCACCTACCGCTACCTGGATCTGCGGCGCGAGTCCATGCAAAAGAACCTGCTCTTGCGCTACCGGGTGGCCCGCGCCATGCGCGCCTATCTGGACCGCCACGGCTTCGTGGAAATCGAAACACCCATGCTCACCCGCTCCACGCCGGAGGGGGCGCGCGACTACCTGGTGCCCTCGCGCCTGCATCCGGGCATGTTCTACGCCCTGCCCCAGTCGCCCCAGCTGTTCAAGCAGCTGCTCATGGTGTCGGGCTTCGAGCGCTATTTCCAAATCACCAAGTGTTTCCGCGACGAGGACCTGCGCGCCGACCGCCAGCCCGAATTCACCCAGGTGGACCTGGAAATGTCCTTCGTCGACGAAGACGACGTGATGAACCTGGTGGAGGGCATGATCCGCGAAACCTTCCGCACGGTGCTGGGTGTCGAACTGCCGGCCCCGTTCCCCCGCCTGTCCTGGCGCGAGGCCATGAACCGCTATGGGTCGGACAAGCCGGATCTGCGCGTCGCCCTGGAACTCACCGAACTCACGGACGCCATGAAGGACGTGGAATTCAAGGTGTTCGCCGGACCGGCCAACATGCCGGGCGGACGGGTGGCGGCGCTGCGCCTTCCGGGGGGTGCCGACAGGCTTTCCCGGGGCGAGATCGACGCCGCCACGGAATTCGTGAGGATTTACGGCGCCAAGGGGCTGGCCTGGATCAAGGTGAACGATCGGGCCAAAGGCCGCGAGGGTCTGCAGTCGCCCATCGTGAAAAACCTGCACGACGCCGCCCTCGCCGCCATCCTGGAACGCACGGGCGCCCAGGACGGCGACATCATCTTCTTCGGTGCCGACAAGGCGAAGATCGTCAACGATGCGCTGGGCGCCCTGCGCGTGAAGGTGGGCCACGAGAAGGGCTACGCGGTGGACGGCTGGAAACCCCTGTGGGTAGTGGACTTCCCGGCCTTCGAATACGACGAGGAAGAGAAACGCTGGGTGGCCCTGCACCATCCCTTCACCGCGCCCAAGCCGGGCCATGAGGAACGCCTCGGCAGCGACCCCGCGTCCTGCCTGTCCCGCGCCTACGACATGGTGCTCAACGGCTGGGAGGTGGGCGGCGGCTCCATCCGCATCCATCGCGAGGACGTGCAGGAGAAGGTGTTCGCCGCACTGGGCATCGGCGCCGAGGAACGGCGCAACAAGTTCGGCTTCCTGCTGGATGCGCTGCAATACGGCGCCCCGCCCCATGGCGGCCTTGCCTTTGGTCTGGACCGCCTGGTGGCGCTCATGGCCGGCGCCGAATCCATCCGCGACGTGATCGCCTTCCCCAAGACCCAGAAGGGCAACGATCTCATGACCCAGGCGCCCAACACGGTGGACGAAAAACAGTTGCGCGAGCTGCACATCCGCCTGCGCCAGGTGGAAACCAGGAACGGCTGAACGCAGCCCTCGCGGAAGACACAGGCAATCCTTACGCAAGCCACTGCGCCCCGGGGCTTCATCCAGGACGCTTGCCATGGAATGGTTCTACCTCCTGGCCGCCGGTCTCTTCGAGATCGTCTGGGCCACCAGCCAGAAATACTCGGAGGGCTTCACCCGCCTGCTGCCCACGGTGATCACCCTGATCACCGCCAGCGCCAGCTTTCTCCTGCTCGGCCTGGCCATGAAACACCTGCACCTGGGCACGGCCTACGCCGTCTGGACCGGCATCGGCATCGTGGGCACCACGGTTTTGGGCATGCTCCTGTTCGGCGAGCCGGCGACCGCCCTGCGCCTGACGTTCATCGGGCTCATCCTCGTTGGTATCATCGGCCTCAAGCTCACCTACTGACCTGCCGTGAACCAGTCCTACAAGATCCCCGAGTCCGTGCTGGTGATCATCCACACACCGGACGGACAGGTGCTGCTCCTGGAGCGTGCCGACCATCCCGGCTACTGGCAGTCCGTCACCGGCAGCCGCAATCCGGGCGAGACGTTGCGTGAGACGGCCATGCGCGAGGTGGCCGAGGAAACGGGACTCGACGCCGGCCGCTACCGCCTCACCGACTGGAACCTGGAAAACGTGTACGAGATCTATCCCGAGTGGCGCCACCGTTACGCCCCGGGTGTCACCCACAACACCGAACACGTGTTCGGCCTGGAGGTGCCTGCCCCCCTGCCGGTGCGTGTCTCGGCGCGGGAACACCTGGGCTACCAGTGGCTGCCCTGGCAGGAAGCGGCCGATAAGTGCTTCTCGCCGAGCAATGCCGAGGCCATCCGCCGTCTGCTGCAACGCTAGCATCATGTCGGACCTCATCCACATCACCACCTACAACATCCACAAGGGCTTCTCCCAGTTCAATGCACGCATGGTGCTGCACGAGCTGAAGGAAGAGCTGCGCCGCGTGCACACCGACATCGCCTTCCTGCAGGAGGTGCTGGGCGAGCACCGCACCTATGCCGAGCGTCACAACTGGCCCACCCCTTCCCAGTACGAGTACCTGGCCGATTCCATCTGGCCCGAATACGCCTATGGCAAGAACGCGGTGTATCCGGAAGGACACCATGGCAACGCCATCCTGTCGCGCTTTCCCATCCTCAGGTGGGAGAACATCGACATCTCGGCCCATCCCCTGGAAAGCCGCGGCCTGCTCCACTGCGAGATCGCGGTGCCCGGCTGGACCGAGCCGCTGCACTGCATCAACGTGCACCTGGGGCTGGGCCAGCGCGGACGCAACAAGCAGGTCGCAGCGATCCGTGACCGCATCCAGGCGGTGGTGCCGCCCCACGCGCCCCTCATCATCGCCGGCGATTTCAATGACTGGCGGCGCACCGCCGGGGAGTTCCTGGCACGCACCCTGCACGTGCAGGAGGTGTTCGAGCACCTGCACGGTGCGCCGGCGCGCAGCTACCCTGCCTCCCTGCCCCTGCTGCGTCTGGACCGCATCTACTTCCGCGGCCTGAAGGTAAAAGGCGCGCAGGTCTATCACGGCCGTCCCTGGTCACGCATCTCGGACCACGCCGTCCTCACCGCCACCATGAGCCGGGCGTGACGGCCGCGTTCCGGTGCCACCGATGAAACGCTTCGTCGCCGGCAACCGCCTGACGCTGCTCAAAAACGGCACCGAATATTTCCCAGCCCTGGAAGCCGCGCTGGATGCGGCGCGCACCCACGCCTACCTCGAGACCTACATTTACCGCGACGACGCCGCCGGGCGACGCATCGCCGAAGCCCTCATGCGCGCCGCGCGCCGGGGCGTGGCCACCCACCTCCTGCTGGATGGTTTCGGCTCGAAACCACTTCCCCTCGGGCTGCTCGCGGAGATGCGCGCCGCCGGCGTACAGGTGCTGGTCTATCGTCCCGAAGCCAGCCCCTGGCGG
>JBBFMG010000088.1:0-8966 GCA_037478575.1 Burkholderiales bacterium
CCGTCATGCCCCTAGCATGGGCAGCGTAAACACCGGAGGTCCCCATGGAGCATGTCCGAACCAGAAATAATGCGGCCGGATTCACCCTGATCGAGGTCATGATCGTCGTGGTGATCATTGGCATCCTCGCCTCGCTTGCCATTCCCGCCTACCAGGATTACGTGCGCCGGGGCCAGATCCAGGATGGCACCAGTACCCTTGCGGCCCTGCGGGTACGCATGGAGCAGTTCTATCAGGACAACCGCACCTATGCGGGCAACCAGTGTGGCGGCAATTGCGGCGTGCCCTGCCCCGCCACGCAGTTTTTCACATACAACTGCGTCACCGGCAACGGCGGCCAGACCTTCACCCTGACCGCCACGGGCGTGGGTCCGATGACCAATTTCAGCTACACCATCGACCAGGACGGCACGCGGACTTCCAACATTACCGCAGGCGGCGGGTGGGCGGGCGTATCCGCCAACTGCTGGATCACGCGCAAGGGCGGCCAATGCTGAGCACACGGGGCTTCACCCTCATCGAACTCATGATCACCATCGTGCTGATGGCGCTGTTGCTCGCGCTCGGCGTGCCCGCCTTCACCGAATGGATCCAGAACAGCCAGATCCGTACCTACGCAGAATCCACCCTCGCGGGCTTACAGCAAGCCCGCATGGAAGCGGTGCGACGCAATGCCCCGGTGGAATTCCTCCTGACCTCCAGCGTGCCTGAGGCCGCCAACATCAACAGCCTGGCAGCGAACGCTGCTGGGCCCAACTGGGTGGTACGGGTATTCCAGGCCGGCGGCACCTATAACGCTGACGATTTCATCGCCGGACGGGCCCGGGCCGAGGGGACGGCCAACGTGACCATCAACGCCAGCCAGTCCTCTCTGGTCTTCAATGGACAGGGCCGGCTGGCCAGTGGGGGTGGCGTGACCATCGACCTCGGCAGCAGCTCGGCTGCCGCGACCCGGCCGCTCAGGATCACGGTCAGTCCGGCAGGTCAGGTGCGCCTGTGCGACCCGGCCCTGCCTGCAACGAATGTGCAGTCCTGCTGAGGGGAGGAGTAGATGACGGCAACTCCCGGCATCGCTGAGCGGCAACAGGGTTTCACCCTGCTGGAAGCGCTGATCGCGATCCTCATCTTTTCCTTCGGCATCCTTGCGCTCATGGGCCTGCAGGCGACGGCCATCTCCGACGTGCGCGACGCCAAGTATCGCGCCGACGCGGCCTTTCTCGCCAACGCCATCATCGGCGCCATGTGGTCGGACGATCCCGACAACAATCTCACGAACTATGCCCTGAACACCGGCGGCACGAACTGTGTCTTCAACGGCGGCGCCGCCGCGCCCGGGGGTTCCCAGGCGGCCACCAATCTGGCCAACTGGCAGGCGCAGGTCAGCAACACGCTGCCCGGGTCCACGGCCGCCCAGCGCCAGATCCTGGTGGACGCAGCCAGCCGGACGGTGACGGTGACGCTGTGCTGGCAAAGCAGTCAGGATGTGAGCACCAACACCTACCACAGCCATAGCGTCACGACGCTCGTCAAAGGACCCAACGCGCCATGAAAACACGGCATCGCGCACAAGGTGGCGTCACCCTGGTGGAACTGCTGGTGGGGATGGCGGTGGCCCTCATCGCCACGCTCGTCATCACCCAGATGTATGCCAACTTCGAAGGCCAGAAGCGCACCAGCGTCGCTGGCTCCGACGCCCAGGAGAACGGCCTGGCCGCCCTGTTCACCTTGGAGCGGGATATCCGCATGGCGGGCTACGGCCTCACGGCCAATCCTCTCCTCACCTGCAGCAATGTATACAGCGGCTATGACGGCCCAAGTGGGGTGGTCACGCCCGCACCGGGCCTGACCAATACCGCCATCATGCCCGTGCGTATCATCGAGGGCGGCGCCAACCCGGACCAGATCGAGCTGGTTTCCAGCGCTTCCCTGCGCCCGGGCGTGCCTGTCCAGATCCGGCAGGCCATGCCCTCGCCCGCCGGCGACCTGAAGGTCACCAATACCACGGGATTCAGCGTCGGCGATGTCATCATCGTGTCTGACGGTACCAACTGCAGCGTGATGCAGATCACCCAGATCCAGTCCCCCGCTGGCGGATCCGGCCTGTTTGGCTTCGTGCACAACAACGGCGCAGGAGCACCCTTCAACATGGCGGGCAACATCACCAACAGCTGGCCTGCCTATGGCGTAGGCGCCAACGTCTACCAGCTGGGACAGCTGGTTTCCCGCCGGTACAGTGTCCAGCCCTCCGCCAACACCAGAGCACTGTTCGTCCAGGAACTGATCCCGCCGGGAACCGCGGCCACCCCCTACGCTGCCGACATCGTTGACCTGCAGGCCCAGTATGGACTCGCCGCCCCGGGCAGCCAGCAGGTCACCTGCTGGGTCAACGCAACCAATGGCGGCAATGCCTGCGATGGGGGCAACTGGGCCAATCCCACGCCGGCCCAGGTGGGGCGTATCCGTGCCGTGCGCCTGGCCGTGCTGGCCCGCTCCGCCATTGCCGAGAAGCCCTCTGTCGCCGGCGGTGTCTGCGACACCACCACGACGCTGCCCGGCTGGACGGGGGGGAACTTCAATCTCTCGGGCAACTGGCAGTGCTACCGCTACCGGGTCTTCGAAACCGTGGTGCCGTTGCGCAACGTCATCTGGGGGAGTGTATGAAGCTTGCAGGGAAGCAGCATGGAGTGGTGCTGATCATCGCGCTCATCGCCCTGGTGGCGATGACGCTTGCGGCAATCGGTCTCGTGCGCTCCCACAGCACGGGCAGCCTGATCGCCGGCAACATGGCCTTCAAGCAGGACACCCTGCAGAACACGGACCGCGCCTTCGAAATGGCCCTCGACTGGATGGCGGCGAACCTGGCCGCCACCCAGGAAGCGGACGTGCCCAACCAGTATTTCGCCCTGCAGCAGCCGGAAAATGCCCTCGGTGTGCCGACCACCATCAACTGGGCCAACATTCCCTGCCGGGACGCGGCAGGCAATGCAGTGGCCTGCAGCAGCATCGGTGGGGGAGCTGATCGCATCCAGTATGTCATCGACCGGCTGTGCCAGGGCAGCCTCCCCGTCACGGACAAGGACGCCAACTGCGTCCAGGACCAGGCCACCGGGGGTGGCTCGAAGCGGGCAGGCGCCCCGGTGTTCGCCGGCACCGGGATGATCTATTACCGTGTGACCGCGCGGGTACAAGGCGCGCGCGGCACTACGACGCTGGCCCAGGCCATCGTCGGCTATCGTTGATCAGGAGGATTCGCCATGAAGCATTCCGCCCCTCCCTGCCGCGCCCTGTCGCTGGCCCTCGCGCTGCTGCTGGCAAGCCCGACCATCCGGGCAGCTTCCACCGACATTGCCGACGTGCCCATGGCGGTCACCACCCGCGCGGCACCCAACATCATGTTCGTGCTGGATGATTCCGGCTCGATGCAGTGGGAAATCCTGCCTGACGATGTCATGGTGGCCTATTACGTGTTTCCCAGGCTCACCACGGGTATCTATGGGGGAACAGATTACTCTAACCAGGTCCCCACCACGACAAATAACATTTACAACGCGCGCATGCGTTCCTATCACATCAACAAGCTCTACTACAACCCGGCAGTCACCTATCGTCCGTGGGCCAATCCGGACGGCACCCTCTGGCCCAACGCCAACCCCACCTGTGCCTGGCACAACCCGGCAAATACGTCGAAGGGCTGCCGCAATCTGACGACGAATCTGACGGAATCGGCAGATCTTTGGGTCGGGACGGGGAGCGGGGGATACCAAACTTATTACCCCGCCACCTATTTCCGCTTCGATGGCACCCCTGGGAACAGCACTCATGAAAATGACTTCTCCAAATACACCAAGATAGAGATCAAATCCACCACGCCGACTTACATAGGTGAAGGACGCAACAACCGGACCGACTGCGCCAATGCGGCCGCCGCGACCTGCACCTACGCCGAGGAAATCCAGAACTTCGCCAACTGGTACACCTACTACCGCTCGCGCGTCCTCGCCGCCCGCGCCGGCGTGGGCCATGCCTTTTCCCGGCTGCCCGACACCCCGCGGGTGGGGTTCGGCGCCATCAACAAAGGCGCTACCCCCGTCGATGGGGTCAGCACCTCCACCGTCATCAGGGGCGTGCGCCCCTTCAGCGGCACGGACCGCGCCAACTTCTTTTCCACCCTCTACGGCCATACCATTCCCGCCGCCAACACGCCGCTGCGCAAGGCATTGGACGACGTGGGGAAATATTTCATGCGCACGGACAACGCCGGCCCCTGGGGCGACAACCCTGGCTCCAGCACTTCCACCACACCCCACGCCTACTGCCGGCAGAACTACACGGTGCTCATGACCGATGGTTACTGGAACAGCACAGGAGCCTCGACCGCAACCGGCAACGTGGACGGCACCAATGGGCCCGCCATCACGGGGACTGACGTCCTCAACAACAATGCGGCAATCACCTACCAATACCAGGCACCAAGCGGATCCCCTCCCTATGCGAATCCCCGGACCGTCAAGGCCGCCCCCTACTCCGACGGCTGGTCGAATACGCTTGCGGATGTGGCCATGTATTACTGGAACCACGACCTGCGCCCCGACCTGCCCAACAAGCTGCGCTACACCAGCGAGGACGAGGCCTTCTGGCAGCACATGGTGACCTACACCGTGGGGCTGGGGGTGTTCGGCTCCATCGATCCGAGCACCTGTCCGCCCCCTTATACGGCAACCGCCTGCTATAGCATCAGCTGGCCCCAGCCGAGCGCAGGCGGTACCTACCAGAACGTCGACGATCTGTTCCATGCGGCCATCAATGGCCATGGCATGTTCTTCAGCGCTGCGGATCCCACCCAGTTCGCGCAGGGGCTGATCACGGCACTCAACAACATCGTCGGCCGGGAGGGCGCTGCCGCGGCGATCACGGTCAGCAACCCCTACGTGACCAGCAGCGATAACTCCGCCTTCATCTCCGGCTACAACTCCGGGGCCTGGTATGGGGAGCTCAACGCCTATGCCATCAACCTCGCCACCGGCCTGCCGGACCTGACCCAGCCGAAATGGTCCCAGCCGGCCCAGGACCAGCTGGATGCCAAGCCCTGGACCAGCCGCAAGATCGCCACCTTCAACGGCAGCGCCGGCATCCCCTTTACCTGGAGCGGCCTCGGCACCACGCTGCAGAACCGCCTGCACTCTCCGGTTTCGCCTCCCGGCACGGCGGATGGTCAGTACGTCCTGGATTTCCTGCGGGGTGACCGCACGAAGGAAAACACGGACTATCGGCAGCGCACCCATGTCTTGGGCGACATCATCAATGCCGAGGCGGTTTACGTGCCGCCCCCCCGCGCAAACTATGGCGACAACGGCTATGCCGCTTTCAAGACCGCGCACGCGAGCCGCACGAAAATGCTCTACCAGGGCGCCAACGACGGCATGCTTCACGCCTTCAACGCCGATACGGGTGAGGAGCTGTGGGCCTATGTTCCCGGTCTGTTGCTGAACATGAATCTGGGTACCTACACCGGCACCAGCAGTCTGGTGAACCTCAGTCGGCGCACCGGCTTCACCCACCTCTACTATGTGGATGCCACGCCGGTGAGCGGGGACGTGGATTTCAGCAACACCAGCGGCAACCTCCCCAATCCCCCTGCACCCGACTGGCGGACGATTCTGGTGGGCGGCCTGGGCAAGGGCGGGCGCGGATACTATGCCCTGGACATCACCAATCCGTCTGCCAATTCCGATGCGGACGTGGCCGCCAAGGTACTCTGGGAGTTCCCCAATGCCGGTACGCCCACCTGCAGCAATGTCAACACCCAGGACGGTTGCCGCCAGAATATCGGCTACTCCTTCGGCACCCCTGTGATCGTGAAAACCCAAAGCCGAGGTTGGGTGGTCCTGGTGACCTCGGGCTACAACAACGGCAGCGATACCGGCGGCGACGGCCAGGGACACCTGTTCGTTCTGGACGCCAAAACCGGCGCCCTCATCAAGGACATCCGCACCGGAGTGGGCAGCTCATCCGACCCCAGTGGCCTCGCCTATATCAGCGCCTATGTGCAGAACGGTGACGTGGACGCCACCACCGACTATGTTTATGGCGGCGACCTCAAGGGCAACGTGTGGCGCTTCGATCTCACCGGCAACGTCAACTCGTGGGACGTCAAGAAGCTGGCCACCCTGGTGGATGCGTCCGGCAATTACCAACCCATCACCACGCCGCCGGAGCTGGCCGAACTTGCGACCTTGGGCAAACGCGTGGTCTATGTGGGCACGGGCCGCTATCTGGGCGCCAGCGACATTCCGGGTACCCCGGGCGCGAACAGCCATGCCAGCCAGACCCAGAGCCTGTACGCCCTGCTGGACGATCAGTCGAACAACCCCACCATCAGCCCGCTGCGCAGCAATCTCGTGCAGCAGACCCTGAGCGTGAGCGGCAGCACGGTCACCGTGAGCCCCAGCAGCGTCAACTGGAACACGAAGAAGGGCTGGTTCGTGGACTTTTCCAACACCACGGCGACGACACCTTCCACGGTGGGGCAGCGGGTGATCGGCGCGCCCTTCCTCGCCCTCGGCACCCTGGTGGTGTCCACCAATGTGCCCAACACCGACCCCTGTGAGCCCGGCGGCAGCAGCTGGATCTATTTCTTCGACTACGCCTTCAGTACCAGCGTTTATGGCTCCACGCTCAGCGGCAGCGGTCAGTTCCTCGGCAATTCCCTGGCCAGCCGGCCCACGGTGATCATGCTGCCCAACGGCCAACCCAAGTGGCTGACCCAGCAGTCCGACCAGACCCAGCAGGGCGGCAGCGTGCCGGTGAGTACGTCGGGCAGCGCGAAGCGCCGCATCATGTGGCGGGAAATCGTGGATCAGTAGGCGCCCAGGTGCCCAAGTCGGAGCCCGCGCCATGGCGCGGGCTTTTTTATCCCGCCAGCGCCTTGGGCAGGGGAAAGTGCACCACTTCGGGGGTGGACTCGAGCTCGGACACGCGTGCGCCGCGCGCCTGGAGCCAGGCCACGACTTCCTGCACCAGCGCCTCCGGCGCCGAGGCGCCGGCGGTCACGCCGATACGGGTCCTGTCGGCGAACCAGGCAGGGTCGAGGTCGGCGGCACCGTCCACCAGGTAGGCGGGCGTGCCCAAGTTCTCCGCCACTTCCCGCAGGCGGTTGGAGTTGGAGCTGTTTTTCGAGCCCACCACGATCACCAGGTCGCACTCGCGCGCAAGGCGTTTGACGGCATCCTGGCGGTTTTGCGTGGCGTAGCAGATGTCGTCCTTCCTGGGGCCCTGGATACGGGGGAAGCGCGCGCGCAGGGCTTCGATCACCTTCGCGGCATCGTCCACGGACAGGGTGGTCTGGGTGACGAAGGCGAGGTTGTCCGGATCCTTTACCTCCAGCCGCGCCACGTCCTCGGGGCTTTCCACCAGATACATGCCGCCGTCGGCCTGCCCCATGGTGCCTTCCACCTCGGGGTGGCCCTTATGGCCGATCATGATGATCTCCCTGCCTGCTGCATGCATGCGCGCCACTTCCACGTGGACCTTGGTCACCAGCGGGCAGGTGGCGTCGAACACGCGCAGACCCCGCGCTTGCGCCTCCTCGCGCACGGCGCGCGAAACACCATGGGCGCTGAAGATCACTGTGGCGCCGGCGGGCACCTCGGAGAGTTCGTCCACGAACACCGCCCCGCGCGCCCTGAGGCTCTCCACCACGTGGCGGTTGTGCACCACCTCGTGCCGCACGTAGATGGGCGCGCCGAAGCGGTCCAGCGCCCGTTCCACGATCTCGATGGCCCGGTCCACGCCGGCGCAAAAGCCCCGCGGATTGGCCAGAATCACTTGCATATTCGCCCCGAATGTTTTAAATACGCAGTTTTCAATAATAACAAGCTTTTACGGCATCCGCCGGACTGTCGAAAAAGTAGAGGAGGAGACCGCCATGGCCACGGGCATCGTCAAGTGGTTCAACAACAGCAAGGGCTACGGTTTCATCCAGCCCGAGCAGGGGGAGGACCTGTTCGTCCACTACTCGTCCATCCTGATGGATGGCTACCGCACGCTCCGTGGCGGGCAGCGGGTCACCTTCGACATCTCCCACGGCGAGAAGGGCGCCCACGCCATCAACGTGGTGCCGGCTCCGGATTCTCCCGCGGCCTGATCTCCAGCACCTGCACCTCGAACTGGACGGGGCAGTCGCACAGGGGGTGGTTGAAGTCCACCAGGGTGTGGGTTGCGTCCCGCTCCAGGACCGTACCCAGCAACGTGCTGCCATTGGGCAGGGCAAACTCGATCAACGCCCGGGGCGCCACCGCCATGTCCGGCGGAAAGGCGGACAGTGGCAGGCGGTGTACCCGCGCCGGGTCGCAGGCCCCAAAGGCCTGCGCCGGCTCCAGCAGGAACACGTGGGTCTCGCCCGGCGCCAGCCCAAGCAGGCAGCGTTCCAGATTTTCCGCGAGTTCCCCCGCACCCAGGGTGACTGACGCCGGTTCGCCTTCGAAGGTGCTCTCCACCACCAGGCCCCCCGCCGTCAGGCGGTAGTGCAAGGTGATGGTATCCCCCAGGCTCACGCGCCTCATTTACCGCGAGGCTCCCGGCGCAGACTGTCCCACACCAGCAGAACCGCGCCACCCGTGATGGCCATGTCGGCAACATTGAAGGCGGGCCAGTGCCAGCCCGCGGCATGGAAATCCAGGAAATCCACCACGTAGCCCAAGCGCACCCGGTCGATGAGATTGCCCAGCGCCCCGCCCAGAATGCCCGCGAGGGCGATGCAGAAGCGGGATTCATGGCGGTGCCGGTGCAGGAGCCAGACGATCACCGTGGTCGCCACCAGGGCGACGGCAATGAAGAACAGCCGCTGCCAGCCCCCGGCCTGGGCCAGCAGGCTGAAGGCAGCGCCGGTGTTGTGGGCCAGCACCAGGTTGAAGAAGGCGGTCACGGCACGCTGCTCCCCCGGCAGGAAGTGGCTGCTCACCCAGGCC
>JBBFMG010000089.1:0-8964 GCA_037478575.1 Burkholderiales bacterium
GCGCATGGTGTTGGAGTAGCGCACGGTGCCGTTGGACTTGGCCTCCAGCTGGCTCGCCGCCGCCGCACGCGAAGCGGCGCCGCCGATGTGGAAGGTACGCATGGTGAGCTGGGTGCCCGGCTCGCCGATCGACTGGGCGGCGATGACGCCCACCGCCTCGCCGACGTTGACGAGATGGCCGCGGCCGAGGTCGCGGCCGTAGCACTTGGCGCACAGGCCGTAGCGGGTGTTGCAGGTGAGCGGCGTGCGCACCTTCACCTCGTCCACGCCGGCCGCCTCGATCATCTCCACCAGGTCCTCGTTGAGCAGGGTGCCGGCGCGCACCAGCACAGCACCGTTGTCCGGGCTGACGATGTCGGCGGCGGCCACCCGGCCCAGGATGCGTTCCCGCAGCGGCTCGACCACCTCGCCGCCTTCGATCAGCGCCTTCATGGCCACGCCGTTTTCCGTGCCGCAGTCCTGCTCGGTGATGACCAGATCCTGGGTCACGTCCACCAGGCGGCGGGTGAGATAGCCGGAGTTGGCGGTCTTGAGCGCGGTATCGGCCAGACCCTTGCGCGCACCATGGGTGGAGATGAAGTACTGCAGCACGTTCAGTCCCTCACGGAAGTTGGCCGTGATGGGCGTCTCGATGATGGAGCCGTCCGGCTTGGCCATCAGGCCGCGCATGCCGGCCAGCTGGCGGATCTGGGCGGCGGAGCCCCGCGCGCCCGAGTCGGCCATCATGTAGATGGAGTTGAAGGATTCCTGCTTGACCTTGTTGCCATCCCGGTCGATCACTTCCTCGGTTCCCAGCTGCTCCATCATGGCCTTGGCCACCAGGTCGCCGGCGCGGCCCCAAATGTCCACCACCTTGTTGTAGCGCTCGCCCTGGGTCACCAGACCGGAGGCGTACTGGCGCTCGATCTCCTTCACCTCCTCTTCCGCGGCGGCGATGATGGCCTGCTTCTCCTGGGGCACCAGCATGTCGTCCACGCAGAAGGAGATACCGGCGCGCGCCGCGAAGGAGAAGCCCGTGTACATGAGCTTGTCCGCCAGGATCACGGTCTCGCGCAGCCCCACGCGCCGGAAGCTGGCGTTGATGAGCTTGGAGATCTCCTTCTTCTTGAGTGTCTTGTTGACCAGTTCGAAGGGCAGCCCCGGCGGCAGCAGATCCGACAGCAGGGCGCGCCCGACGGTGGTGTTGTAGCGGGTGATCTTCTCGATCTTCTCGCCGTCCGGACCGATTTCGTATTCCTTGATGCGCACCGTGATGCGGGCGTGCAGGTCCACCTGGCGCGTCTCATAGGCACGCGAGACTTCCGCCACGTCGGCGAAGTACATGCCCTCGCCGCGCGCGTTGATGCGCTCCCGGGTCATGTAATACAGGCCCAGCACGATGTCCTGGGAGGGCACGATGATGGGGTCGCCGTTGGCGGGCGACAGCACGTTGTTGGAGGACAGCATGAGCGTGCGCGCCTCCATCTGCGCTTCCAGCGACAGGGGCACGTGCACCGCCATCTGGTCGCCGTCGAAATCGGCGTTGAAAGCAGCACACACCAGCGGATGGAGCTGGATGGCCTTGCCCTCGATCAGCACCGGCTCGAAGGCCTGGATGCCCAGACGGTGCAGGGTGGGGGCACGGTTGAGCAGCACCGGATGCTCGCGGATCACTTCTTCCAGGATGTCCCACACCTCAGGCGTTTCCTGCTCCACCATGCGCTTGGCGGCCTTGATGGTGGTGGCCAGCCCCATCACCTCCAGCTTGTGGAAGATGAACGGCTTGAACAGTTCCAGCGCCATCTTCTTGGGCAGGCCACACTGGTGCAGCTTGAGGGTCGGGCCCACCACGATCACGGAGCGGCCGGAATAGTCCACCCGCTTGCCAAGCAGGTTCTGGCGGAAGCGGCCGCCCTTGCCCTTGATCATGTCGGCGAGGGACTTGAGGGGCCGCTTGTTGGCGCCGGTCATGGCCTTGCCGCGGCGGCCATTGTCCAGCAGGGAATCCACTGCTTCCTGGAGCATGCGCTTTTCGTTGCGCACGATGATTTCCGGCGCCTTGAGCTCCAGCAGGCGCTTGAGCCGGTTGTTGCGGTTGATCACCCGGCGGTACAGGTCATTGAGATCGGAGGTGGCGAAGCGGCCGCCATCCAGGGGTACCAGGGGACGCAGCTCGGGCGGCAGCACCGGCAACACTTCCAGGATCATCCACTCCGGACGCACGCCGGAACGCTGGAAGGCTTCCAGCACCTTGAGCCGCTTGGCGATCTTCTTGAGCTTGGTGTCGGAACCGGTCGTGGCGAGTTCGGCACGCAGCTTTTCCACCTCGCTGTTGATGTCGATGGCCCGCAGCAGGTCACGGATGCCTTCCGCACCCATGGCGGCCTTGAACTCGTCGCCATATTCCTCGACCTTGGCCAGATAGTCGTCCTCGGTGAGGAGCTGGCCGCGGTTGAGCGGGGTCATGCCGGGTTCCACCACCACGTAGGCCTCGAAATAGAGCACACGCTCGATGTCCCGCAGGGGCATGTCCAGCACCATGCCCAGGCGCGAGGGGAGGGACTTGAGGAACCAGATGTGGGCCACCGGGCTGGCCAGCTCGATGTGGCCCATGCGCTCGCGGCGCACCTTGGACAGGGTCACCTCGACACCGCATTTCTCGCAGATCACGCCGCGGTGCTTGAGGCGCTTGTACTTGCCGCACAGGCACTCGTAGTCCTTCACCGGCCCGAAGATTTTGGCGCAGAACAGGCCATCCCGCTCCGGCTTGAAGGTGCGGTAGTTGATGGTCTCAGGCTTCTTCACCTCGCCATAGGACCAGGAGCGGATCTTGTCCGGAGACGCGAGGGCGATGCGGATGGCATCGAATTCCTCTTCCTGGGTGACCTGTTTGAACAAATCGAGCAGTGCTTTCATATAACCTCCGTGGGGAGTGAGGAACCGACCCGGGCGCCCACCGCAGCAGCTTGGGCGCGCCCGCCCGTCACCTCACCGAATCAGTCGCGCTCCAGATCGATGTCGATGGCCAGGGACCGGATTTCCTTCACCAGCACGTTGAAGGACTCGGGCATGCCGGCGTCCATCCTGTGGTCGCCCTTGACGATGTTCTCGTACATCTTGGTCCGGCCATTGACGTCGTCGGACTTGACCGTGAGCATTTCCTGCAGGGTGTAGGCGGCGCCGTAGGCTTCCAGCGCCCACACCTCCATCTCGCCGAAGCGCTGGCCGCCGAACTGGGCCTTGCCGCCCAGCGGCTGCTGGGTGACCAGGGAGTAGGGGCCGGTGGAACGCGCGTGCATCTTGTCGTCCACCAGGTGGTGCAGCTTCAGCATGTGCATGTAGCCCACGGTCACGGGCCGCTCGAAGGGCTCCCCGGTGCGGCCGTCATAGAGCGTGACCTGGCCGGAGCGCGGCAGGCCTGCCAGTTCCAGCATGTCCTTGATCTCCTCTTCGGTCGCGCCGTCGAACACGGGCGAGGCGAAAGGCACGCCATCCTTGAGGTTCACCGCCAGCTCGACAATCTCCTTGTCCGTCAGGGCGTCCAGCCGTTCCGGGCGGCCGGTGCGGTTGTAGATCTTTTCCAGATACTTGCGCAGCTGGGCCACCGTGAGGTTCTGCGCATCCTCCAGCATCTTGGCGATCTGCTGGCCCAGGCCCTTGGCGGCCCAGCCCAGGTGGGTCTCCAGGATCTGGCCCACGTTCATGCGCGAAGGCACGCCCAGGGGGTTGAGCACGATGTCCACCGGCGTGCCGTCTTCCATGTAGGGCATGTCCTCCACCGGCACGATCTTGGAGATCACGCCCTTGTTGCCATGGCGGCCCGCCATCTTGTCACCGGGCTGCAGGCGGCGTTTCACGGCCAGATAGACCTTGACCATCTTGAGCACGCCGGGGGGCAGCTCGTCACCGGAAGTGAGTTTTTTCTTCTTCTCGGCGAACATCTGGTCGAACTCGCGCCGCTTGGCTTCCAGACTTTCCCTGAGCAGCTCGAGCTGGGTGGCGGCCTCCTCGTTGGCCAGGCGAATGTCGAACCAGTCATAGCGGCCAATCTCGGACAGGTAGGCCTTGGTGATCTTGCTGCCCTTGGCCAGCTTCTTCGGCCCGCCGTTGGCCACCTTGCCGATCAGCAGGCGCTCGATGCGGCCGAAGGTGTCCTCTTCCACGATGCGCATGCGGTCGGCGAGATCCTTCTTGTACTCCTTGAGCATGTCCTCGATGATCTGCGCCGCGCGCTTGTCGCGCTCGATGCCCTCGCGGGTGAACACCTGGACGTCGATCACCGTGCCGGACATGCCGGACGGCACGCGCAGCGAGGTGTCCTTCACATCCGAAGCCTTCTCGCCGAAGATGGCGCGCAACAGTTTCTCCTCCGGGGTGAGCTGGGTCTCGCCCTTGGGCGTGACCTTGCCCACCAGCACGTCGCCCGCCTGCACCTCGGCACCGATATAGACGATGCCGGACTCGTCCAGGCGTGCGGCCATGCGCTCCGAAAGGTTCGGGATGTCGCGCGTGATCTCCTCCGGCCCGAGCTTGGTGTCGCGCGCCACCACCGACAGCTCCTCGATGTGGATGGAGGTGTAGCGGTCTTCGGCCACCACGCGCTCGTTGATCAGGATGGAGTCCTCGAAGTTGTAGCCGTTCCAGGGCATGAAGGCCACGAACATGTTCTGGCCCAGCGCCAGTTCGCCCATGTCCGTGGAGGCGCCGTCCGCGATCACGTCGCCGCGGCTGATCACGTCGCCCACCTTCACCAGCGGGCGCTGGTTGATGTTGGTGTTCTGGTTGGAACGGGTGAACTTGGTCAGGCTGTAGATGTCCACTCCCACTTCGCCCGGCGCCGTCTCGTCGTCGTTGACGCGCACGACGATCCGGGTGGCATCGACGTAGTCCACCACGCCGCCGCGGTTGGCGGTGACCACGGTGCCGGAGTCCACTGCCGCAGTGCGTTCGATGCCGGTGCCCACCAGGGGTTTTTCCGGACGCAGGCAGGGCACGGCCTGGCGCTGCATGTTGGAACCCATCAGGGCCCGGTTGGCGTCGTCATGCTCCAGGAAGGGGATGAGCGAGGCCGCCACCGACACGATCTGCGCCGGCGCCACGTCCATGTACTGCACGTTCTCGCGCGGCGCCATGGTGAACTCGTTCCAGTGGCGGCAGGACACGAATTCGTCCTTGAAGCGGCCGTGCTTGTCCAGCTCGGCATTCGCCTGGGCGATCACATACTGGCCTTCCTCGATGGCGGACAGATACTCGATCTCGTCGGTGACCTTGCCGTTGACCACCTTGCGGTAGGGCGTCTCCAGGAAGCCATACTCATTGGTGCGGGCATACAGGGCCAGGGAGTTGATCAGGCCGATGTTGGGACCCTCCGGCGTCTCGATCGGGCACACCCGGCCATAGTGGGTGGGATGCACGTCGCGCACCTCGAAGCCGGCACGCTCCCGGGTGAGGCCACCCGGGCCCAGGGCCGACACGCGCCGCTTGTGGGTGATCTCGGACAGCGGGTTGGTCTGGTCCATGAACTGGGACAGCTGGCTCGAGCCGAAGAACTCCTTCACCGCCCCGGACACCGGCTTGGCGTTGATGAGGTCGTGGGGCATGAGGTTTTCCGACTCGGCCTGGGCCAGACGTTCGCGCACGGCCCGCTCCACCCGCACCAGACCGGCGCGGAACTGGTTTTCCGCCAGCTCGCCCACGGAGCGCACGCGCCGGTTGCCCAGATGGTCGATGTCGTCGATCTCGCCGCGCCCGTTGCGCAGCTCCACCAGCAGGTGGATGACCTCCACGATGTCTTCCGGGGTGAGGGTGCCGGGCCCGGTGAGCTCGCTGCGTCCCACGCGCCGGTTGAACTTCATCCGGCCCACCTTGGACAGGTCGTAGGTCTCCTCGGAGAAGAACAGGCGGTTGAACAGGGTTTCCACCGCCTCCTCGGTGGGCGGCTCGCCGGGACGCATCATGCGGTAGATGGCCACCCGGGCCGCCATCATGTCGGCGGTCTCGTCGATGCGCAGAGTCTGGGAAATGTAGGGGCCGTGATCCAGATCGTTGGTGTAGAGAGTCTGGATGGTTTCGATGCCAGCCGCCTGCAGCTTCTTCAGCACCTCCTCGGTGATCTCGTCATTGGCGCGGGCGATGAGCTCACCCGTTTCCTTGTCCACCACGTTGGTGGCCAGCACGCGGCCGATCAGGAAGTCCTCGGGCACCATGATTTTCTTCAGGCCCGCGGCTTCCATCTCGCGGATGTGCTTGACGGTGATGCGCTTGTCCTTGGGCACGATCACCTTGCCCTTGGCGGTGATGTCGAAGCGCGCCACCTCGCCGCGCAGGCGTTCCGGCACCAGCTCGAACTCGATGCCCTTCTTGCCGAGATGGAAGGTATCGAACTGGAAGAAGATCTGCAGGATCTGCTCCGGCGTGTAGCCCAGCGCCTTGAGCAGGATGGTCACCGGCATCTTGCGCCGGCGGTCAACCCGGAAATACAGGTAGTCCTTGGGATCGAACTCGAAGTCCAGCCAGGAGCCGCGATAGGGAATGATCCGGCCGGAGAACAGCAGCTTGCCGGAGGAGTGGGTCTTGCCGCGGTCGTGCTCGAAGAACACGCCGGGCGAGCGGTGCAGCTGGGAGACGATGACCCGTTCGGTGCCGTTGATGATGAAGGAGCCGTTATTGGTCATGAGCGGAATCTCGCCCATGTACACCTCCTGCTCCTTGGCCTCCTTGATGGTGGGTTTGGAGGCCTCGCGGTCCATGATCACCAGACGCACCTTAACCCGCAGCGGCGCGGCATAGGTGAGCCCCCGCTGCTGGCACTCCTTCACGTCGAAGGGAGGATCGCCCAGGGTGTAGCTCACATACTCGAGGCGCACATTGCCGGAGTGGGAAACGATCGGGAAGATGGAGCGGAACGCCGCTTCCAGGCCCTCCACCTTGCGCTCGCCGGGGGGCACGCCCTCCTGCAGGAATGCGCGGTAGGAATCCAGCTGCGTGGCGAGCAGATACGGCACGTCGAGCACGCTGGCGCGCTTGGCGAAGCTCTTGCGGATACGTTTCTTCTCGGCGAATGAGTAGGTCATGGCATCTCCGTTCAGGGAAGCGGAAATCGGTCCGGGCGGGCGGCCCGGCGAAATCACAAGTGAGCGGGCAGAGTCCGCTCAGTTCTGATCTCGGTTGTGGAATCGGGCTCCAGAAGCGCCAAAAGGCCGGCGGCCCTCGCGGGCTGCCAGCCAGTCGCCGTCGAAGCCGTGCTTACTTGATTTCGCAAGTGGCGCCGGCTTCCTGGAGCTGCTTCGCGATCGCTTCAGCTTCTGCCTTGGGGATCCCTTCCTTGACAGGCTTGGGTGCGCCGTCCACCAGATCCTTGGCCTCCTTCAGGCCCAGGCCGGTGATGGCGCGCACCACCTTGATCACCTCCACCTTCTTCTCGCCGGCGGCGGTGAGCATCACCGTGAAGTCGGTTTTCTCTTCGGCGGGCGCAGCCCCACCGGCGGCGGGCGCAGCGGCCACGGCCACTGCGGCAGCGGCGGCGGAGACGCCGAATTTTTCCTCCATTTCCTTGATGAGCTCGGACAGCTCCAGCACGGTCATGTTGGCAATGGCATCGAGGATTTCAGCTTTGGATACGGCCATGATGTTCTCCAGTCAAAATAGCAAAAGGGTTGTTGGTTCAAGCAGCCTGTTTGCTGTCGCGCACGGCGGCCAGGGTGCGCACGAAGCGCGCCGGCACCTCGTTGAGGGTGCGCACGAACTGCGCGATCGGCGCCTGCATGGTGCCCAGCAGCTTGGCGAGCAGCTCTTCGCGCGACGGCAGGGCGGCGAGACTCGCCACTTCCTGCGGGCCCATGACCGTGTTGGGCATGGCGCCCCCCTTGATCACGAGCTTTTCGTTGCCCTTGGCGAACTCGTTGAGCACCTTGGCAGCAGCCACCGGATCGGCAGAAATCGCGAACGCGAGCGGACCCACCATCTTCTCCGCGAGGGGAGCAAATGGCGTGTCCGCCACGGCGCGCCGGGCCAGCGTGTTCTTGAGCACGCGGAAGTACACGCCCGCCTTGCGCGCCTGGGCGCGCAGGGCGGTCATGTCTCCCGCCTCCAGGCCGCGGTATTCAGCCAGGATGATGGCCTGGGCACGCGCCACCTGGGCGCTTACCTCGGCCACCACTTCCTGCTTTTTCTCCAGGTTGAGAGCCACGGTCTTACTCCTTACGTCGAAAGCGGCCGATACTGCGCCGCGAATCGGCGACCTTCCGATAGGAGAACATCTGTTGCAGAACGATCATCCTGTCTTGGGTACGCCATCTGCGTAGGGTCCGGAAGACAGAGGGCGGGAGACGAAGGACCGAAAGACCTCCGACCCCCGGCATCCGTTGCCGGGATTAAGCCCTTTCGGGCGCCTACGGTCTTTGATAACCCCGTTCACCCAACCTGGCCGCCCATCCCCGCCGGTTACCGGAGTTGCGCTCGGTAACCGGTGGAGATGCGGCGACCGGTCGAGTGACCGGGCCCAAAGTTCTTACGTTTCCCCCTCCCTTGCTGGGAGGGGGGAAGGGAGTGACGCCTCGGCTGCACCCCCCTGCCCTCCCCATCAAGGGGAAGAGAACCCGCCTCAAGCCGTCAGGGAAGCCTGATCGACCTTGACACCCACCCCCATGGTGCTGGAGATGGCGATCTTTTTCAGGTACACCCCCTTGGCGGCGGCGGGCTTGGCCTTGTTCAGCGCATCCACCAGCGCCAGCAGGTTGGCCTTGAGGTCCTCCGGTGCGAAGGAGGCGCGGCCGATGGTGCAGTGGACGATACCCGCCTTGTCCGTGCGGTACTGCACCTGACCGGCCTTGGCATTCTTCACCGCCTCGGCCACGTTGGGCGTCACCGTGCCCACCTTCGGGTTGGGCATCAGGCCGCGCGGGCCCAGGATCTGGCCCAGCTGGCCCACCACGCGCATGGAATCCGGAGTGGCAATGACCACGTCGAAGTCCATGCGGCCTTCCT